>JAUNNU010000217.1:1711-1946 GCA_030537295.1 Bacteroidia bacterium | reverse complement strand
TTTCAAACAATGATTTTATCGCATAACTCTGCCGATTCACTTATGTTCTGCCACAATCCGCCCAAGCCCCATCCTTTCGTCAGCCCCACGTTTGCCGCCCATACCTTCACCCATAAAAACGCATAGTGCACAGTCACCTTCCTCAACGAAAATGTCCAAGAACATCTGTCAAATGAAAAAATATTCGTAACTTTGCATCCTTAAAATTATCACGCACACCGACGTAAGATCTTCA
>JAUNNU010000217.1:0-1701 GCA_030537295.1 Bacteroidia bacterium | reverse complement strand
AAATTTATCATTTTTTTGTGATTTTGTTGTTGTGTGTTAAATTTTTTTTGTAATATTGCAATTCCAAATATTTTTGGCTCTAGTGCAATAAACGACTGTTTTTTTCGTTATCTAAATATGGAATCACAAAAACACACGGCAGAAAGTATAATGGAGCTGATAAATAGCCTTCCCCTAGTAGAGAGGGCTAAGCTTCATGGTCTATTCAAGGACGTACATCCGACTACATTAGAGATGGAGGAATACCTATCCGAACAAAGATTTGCTGATGGGCGAGTGTGCCCCATCTGCGGAGGCACTCATGTGCGGCGAAACGGAAGGAGAAAGAACGGAAGCCAGAAGTTCGTCTGTATGGACTGCAAAAAGAGCTTTTCCATCAGAAAGAATACCATTTTCAGCGGCACCAGAAAGGACCTGTCGGTGTGGGTGGAGTACTTGAAATGCATGGCGGAAGGCCTTACCCTGGATCAAAGCGCCGAGAGATGCGGCATCACGCATCATACGTCATTCATGTGGCGACACAAGATATTGGACGCCCTTGGAGAGGAGGCAAAGGCCACCGAATTGACAGGCATAGTGGAGGCTGACGAGACGTTTCTGCCAGTATCCTTCAAGGGGGAACGCAAAGCCTTCGTAAATGGAGATGTGTGCCGAGAGCCGAGAAGGCGTGGAGGTGAGAACCATACGAGAGGACTGTCGGACGAACTTGTGTGCGTGCCATGTGCGATAGACCGCAAGGGCAATGCCGTGAGTAGAATAGCCAAGCTTGGGAAGTGTTCGACCAAGGCTGTGTATGGTGTGCTTGGCGGCCATGTGTCTCAAGAGGCCACTCTATGCACGGACGAGGAGTCCTCATATAGAAGATTCGCGAAGGAGAATGGAATTTCACTAGTTCAAATCAAAGGAGGAAAAAGAACCGTGAAGGGCATATATCACATCCAGCACCTCAACGCATACCATTCCAGGTTAAAAGAATTCCTTTCACAATTCAAAGGTGTTTCATCCAAGTATCTGAACAACTACCTGACATGGAACAACGAGTTGGAACGCAAGAAGGGAGGTCTGGCTGAAAAGGCAGAAGCCGTACTGAGGCAGGTCGTGTCAGCAGTCTTTGAGGTAACCTGCTCGGCAATCCCTATGCGGCCAGCAATCCCTCTATTGATAAAAAATCAGTCTTAAATCAAACTAGAGCGAAACTATTATGAAATTGTTTCATGAAGTTATTTGGGGAAGAAGATTATTTAATTATTAACACTATAATTATATGAGAGTAATTATTGCTAAAGACTATGACGAGATGTCCATTTGGGCAGCTAACTACGTCGCCAAAAGGATTCTTGACGCTCATCCCACCGCCGAGAAGCCTTTCGTTTTGGGATGCCCTACCGGTAGCTCCCCTCTGGGACTTTACAAACATCTGATTGAACTCAACAAGAAGGGTGTCATCAGTTTCCAGAATGTTGTCACGTTCAACATGGACGAGTATGTGAACCTCCCTGTCGACCATCCCGAGAGCTATCACAGCTTCATGTGGAACAACTTCTTCAACCACATCGACATCAAGAAGGAGAATGTCCACATCCTCGATGGCAATGCTCCCGATCTGATGGCCGAATGTGCCCATTACGAAGAGATGATTGAGCAGGCCGGCGGTATCGACCTCTTTATGGGCGGCATGGGTGTGGACGGCCACATCGCCTT
>JAUNNU010000012.1 GCA_030537295.1 Bacteroidia bacterium | reverse complement strand
CAAACTCCTAATTACCTAAAAAACTCGGTGAGGGCTTTTCTTGCGTCGGCGAGTTTGTCTTGCCATGCCTCGACGGAGTTCTTCCCGACGACGTCGGTGATGTATTTCACGGAAATAAAGGGAATATTCATCTCGCGGCACACGTCGGCTTCGGCGAAAGCCTCCATGTCGATGCAGTCGCCTTCAAAATCAGCGACTTCGGTGACGAAGCTGTCGCCCGTGTTCACGGTTCCTGATGATATTGCGTTTATTTCTTTCCCAAGAAGTTTTGACAAGTCGATGTCTTCAAATTTTATTTCGGAGATGACATCGCCGAAGTGGACATTGCGCAAGTCTCTATCAACGAATCTGTTACAGATGATGATGTCGCCTACTTCGTGATTTACTGTTCCTGAAGTGCCGAAATTAATAACCATGTCGGGATGAAATTCGCAGACTGCATGCATCAGGCGCAAAGCGGCGCGTGCTTTTGCAACACCGGTCTCAACATAGGCGACTTCGGCGTTTGGAATGCTGATTTCAACTTTCTCTTCTTTAATTGCGTGTGCTAATAAAATCTTCATTTTCAATGATTTTTAATGTTAAATACGACATCAACCCGATGCCAAGCTGCATGGCGTTCTCGTCAATGTCAAATGTTGCTGTATGTTGCTTTGAATCAATGCCTTTGTCAGGATTTGCCGTTCCAAGGCGGTAAAAACAAGCCGGAATTTTCTGTGAATACCATCCGAAATCCTCGGCGGTCATCAGCTGTGGGACGGATTTCACCTTTGTCTCACAAAGATATTCTTCCGCCGTTTTCTTGCAGAAATCCGTGAGTCTCTCATCATTTTTCACCGATGGATAACCTGTTTCAATAAAGACATCGGCGGTGCAGCCGTATTCGGATGCAATCTCGTTTGATGTCTTTAAGATATTGTCTTTCAGAATTTTACGTTTTTCTTCGTCAAAAGTCCGCATTGTGCCTTTGAGCGACACTTCTGATGGGACAACGTTGTAAGTGCCGTCAGCGATGAATTGCCCGAAGCTGAGCAGTCCGTTTGATTTGTAAACGGTTTCGTTTTTTTCCGGGTACATTTCGGCGAGACGTGCCACTATTTTTACGGCGGCGATGACGGTCTGATTTCGTTCCGCAGGTTTCGCTCCGTGACCGCCCACACCTTTTATTAATATATTGACTTCATCGCACGATGCCATGTAAGGCCCCGGATGGAAACCGACCTCGCCGCATTGCAAGTCTGACGTAACATGCTGCCCGATAATTAGTTTGACGTCGTTCAAAACTCCAGAATCCAGAATCAAAGATGCGCCGCCGGGAAGTTTCTCCTCGCCGGGCTGGAAAATCAATTTGACAGTTCCGTCGAAACTTTCACGTAAATCATTCAAAATCAAAGCCGTTACGAGCAGCATCGCCGTGTGCGCATCGTGTCCGCAGGCGTGCATGACACCTTGATTCATCGAGCGATACGGAATGTCTTTTTTCTCCTGAATCGGAAGTGCGTCCATGTCGGCACGCAATGCTATTGTCGAGTGTGAAGTTTTGAGGGTTGAAGGTGTATTTTTTTTTGTGCCTTTTATTGTGGCGACAATTCCGTAACCTGCAATATCTGATTGATAATCAATGTTTCTTGAAGCAAGACAACGTTTTACGAGTTCGGCGGTTTCTTTTTCGCAGAAACTCAATTCGGGATGCTGATGTAGCTGCCGCCGTATCGCGACGACCTCCGGGAAGTACTCTTGTGCCTTGTTTGATATAAAATCTTTCATGTCTAAAATAAATCAGAATGAGTTCCAGTTCTCACCAATTCGATGTTGTAATTCCTTGACAGGCACCTCTTATAGTCCTTTTTGAACTTATTAGTGTATATTATTGAATACATTAACTCTCTAAATCTTTAATTAATTCATCAAAATTTGTGAATCTCTTGCCACTGCAAGTTCTCGCTTCTTTTATTGCCTCGACAGTTTCTTTGTTTGGAATGTCTCTGTCCATCTTTTTTGCTCCTGCGGTGATGAAAACTTTTATCAGTTCCGAAAAAATAGGTTTTCGAGCATCGTACTCAAATGTAATTTGTGCCATTTTGTTTTCCATAATTTTTTTGCAAAAATACATATTTTTTTCAAAAAAAAGTGTTTTTTGACTTTTGAAAAATATTAACTTTGCAGCGTAATTTTTAAATTCACAATTATGAAAAAATCATTACTACTTACATTCGCATTACTGCTTTCAATGGCAGTATTTTCACAGACAAGAACAACATTTGTCAGTGAACATTTTGATGGTTCAACAATGCCGTCAGGATGGACAATCAAGGGATCAGGCGCATCAAACTGGAGCGTTTCAGCCACGGAGAACGCCGGCGGAAGCGCCAACGAGATGATGCTTTATTGGGATCCGCAGTTCAACGGGACATCACGTCTCTGCACACCAGCTGTTGACCTTACAGGAATTTCATCAGTTGTTGTGTCATTCAAACATGCTCTCGACAACTATCAAGGAGCACAGGTACTGTCAGTCTGCACGTCTTCCGATGGCGGCACCACATGGAACGAGGGCTGGACGCAGAATTACAGCTCGAACGGTTCTTGGGCGGTTAGCCAGAACATCGCAACATCTGACATGGGACAGAGTTCAGTCATGTTCGGCATCACCTTCACAGGAAACAGCTACAACATCAACAACTGGTATTTTGATGACATCGAAATCTTCTCAATGGAGGAACTCGACCTTTGTTTGAGTTCAATTGATGTACCTTCTGTCGCCGTTGCGGGAATGACAGATGTCAATTTCACAGTGATGAACAAAGGTGCTAACACAATCAATGAATTCACTGTTTCATATCAAGTTGATGAAAATGAGAAGGTTGAAGAGACTTTCAACACAAGTTTGACATCACTCCAGACCGCACAATACACATTTGCCATTCCGATGGAACTTATTCCAGGAAGCTATGTGCTCAACGTAAATATTGAGTCGGTGAACGGAAGCGAAGACGATGACCTTACCAACAACACACTTGAAAAAGGTATAAGCGTCGCACTCGGCTCGGCACAGAGAATCTCCATGATTGAGCATTTCTCAAGCTCGACATGCGGACCATGCGTCAATGTGAACACTGCGATGGTGGCATTGGAAAACAACAACCAGGGCAAATACACCTACACAAAATACCCGATGAGCTGGCCTGGCAACGGTGATCCATACTATACAAGCGAAGGTGGCACAAGAAGGACATATTACGGTGTGAACGCCGTCCCGCAGACTTTCCTTGATGGCGCTGACCAAGGTTATGGTGCTGTTTCGCAGGCAGCCATGACAGCTTCATACGCCACACCTGCTTACGGCGACGTGAGAGGCTCGTTCAATGTTGACGGAAACACAATCAATGTCAAAGTCGATTTCATGGCATATTATGACGTGACTGTCGAAAAAGCTTTTGTCTCTGTAAATGAAAAAGAAACCCACAACAACGTCGGCAGCAATGGCGAGACAACATTCCACCACATCATGATGAAGATGTTGACAGGTGCAAATGGTGTCGCCCTTAACATCCCGGCAGGTGAATGCCAGCACATTGAATACTCATTCGACATGTCATCAACTCATGTTGAAGAGATGAGCGACCTCGAAGTCTCGGCATGGATGCAGAACCTCGGAACCAAAGAGATGGTTAACAGTCACTTCCTCTATGACTACACCGACATTCATCCATATCCGGTCCAGAACCTCAGCTTCGACCTTGAAGACGGCAGCAACACAATGATGGCGACATGGGAAGCCCCGGAAGGCGGCAACGCTTTGAGCTACGACGTTTATGTCAACGGTGAATTTGCTGAGAACACCACGAGCACGTCTTACCAGACAGAATACACGGGAGCTGCATCTAACTTGGTGGAAGTTGTGGCACTTTATCCTGATGAGAAAACTTCTGTTGGAATCGTGAAGATTCTCGTTGATCATGCCGGAGTCGTTGAAAACGAGACAGTTAAATCAATCATCTATCCTAATCCGACCAACGGAAATATTGTCGTGAACGGCAAGAACATGAACGAAATTCAGGTTTACAACATCTGCGGTCAGCAAGTCATTTCCGCAAAGGCAAACTCTGAAAACGTCATTCTCGACCTTGGCAATTTTGCAGCTGGCGTTTATATGGTTAAAGTCATTGACAACCAAGGAAATGCAGTTGTAAACAAAGTAGTTAAGAGATAAGATAGTAGAGACGGTGCATGCACAGTCTTTTTTATTAACAAATTGCAGAGACGGTGCACGCACCGTCTCTACTTTTTTTACCATTTCAATTTTGAAACGTAGTCTTTTATTTCGTTTTTCGTGGCGTTCACGCTGAAGACGTGATCTGGTTTCAAATAAGTGATTTCGTGCGTTGACTTGAAAAGTTTCTCGCCTCCTCCTGTGATGTTGAGCATGACGATGTCGTCTGCTTTAACTTGCTTGTTTTCAATGGCTTGGATGAGCGATGCTGTTGCTACTCCGGCAGCGGGATGTATGTCGATGCCTTCAAGTTCCTCGAACAAGTTGCTTGCGTTTTGAGCTTCTTCATTCGTGACCGCGAAGAAATCGCCGCCGGTGTCTTCCATCGCATCGAAAAGTCCGCCGCACAATGAATATGGCGGCTTGCGGTTTGAAAGCACTTTCGCACATATCTCGGAAGCGTCTTGGCGTGCCTTTCCAGCATCGTAGGGGAGAAGTGCGCGTGAATGTTGCTTCCAAGCGTCGTACATCGGCGTAAACGGTTTGTTCTGTGAGACATACAGTTTCGCCTTGTTGTTGCCGAAACGGCCGTCTTCGATGAGGCGTAGGTTCGCCTCCCATGCGGCGATGGCTCCGGTGCCGCTTCCGACAGCCTGGAAATAAAAGTCGGGGATGCGCCCGATAAAAGTAGAGGCCGAAAGCATCGTCGTACCCATACCGTCGCGGCGCGCGATGTTCTTGGCACCGCCCTCGGCAAAGAAACCGTCCATCTCGCAAATGATATTTCCAAGATTGATTGCATCGAAATAGTCGCTGCCGCTCTCGGTGCAGAGAAGCTTCACGCACGGATTCAACGGATTTTCGAACCATAATGCATTGATGTTGTCTTCCGGAACGGTGAGCAAAAGATTGATGTTGTTGTCGGAACAGACTTGCGCAAAGGCGCGAGCGGTGTTGCCGGCTGATGAAACGACCATCACTTTCTCGCGTTGACTGTCACAAAGACGACCACACACTGAATATGCCTCCGTTTCTTTAAATGAACACGTGCGCGTCATCGCACCGATACCAGGATTCCAGCCGTTGAAAGTGATGAATAAATTGTTGAGACCCAATTTTTTAGCGAGTTTCTCACTCTTGTATGTGACAGGGCACGACGCTCCTTTTAATACATTCCTGATTGGTAGCCAGTCGGCGAAACGATAAAGTCCTTCAAGATTCTCGTTCACTTCAAGTTGTTTCTTTTCATAAATGGCGCGAACCATGCCCGACTTTTCTGAATTAGGAAAGTCGAGCATCCATCCGCTGTCAACACAAGTGTCGCCGTTTGCGACACTTAATACATGATAATTGGTTGGGTTAAAAAACATGGTGTTAATAATTTCGGCTGCAAAAATAGTAAAATATTTTACTGTATCGACAAATATAGTAAAATATTTTACTAAAATGATTGAAAAAACAAAGACGAGTCATTGCCAGTCTCTATTTTCAATTGTGAAATTTATCTTTCGAAGATTTCCTTTTTGTTTTTCGCTGCGCCTTTCTCTTCAACTTTTAATTTTGTAATGATATGATTCTGAACGTCATCGAGAATTATTGCGGTGCGGTAATCTTTTTTCAAGTTCGTCAGTTTGATGTTTTTCATGGTGATGCCATCGACGTGACGGATGAAGAATCCCCATGCCGGAAGTTCCTTGTGCTGTGAAAATTCAGGGTAGGCCTTGGGCATTTCCGGAACTTTGTCGAGTTCGTCAAGGCCGACGTGAGCGTAGAATTTGTCGCCGCCGTTGGGGTAAACGACTTCGATGTTTTCGAGCGTGACGTTTTTTATTTTGCTGTCTTTCAAACCGATAATCCCGCAAGGCGATGTGTTGCGCGGAAGGTCTTCAACCGGTCCTTCGTATTCATAGTCTTCGTCTGGCTTGCCGGAGGCGATTTCGCAATACATGTTTTTTATCGTGATATTTTCCATGAAGCTCTGCTTGTCGCGGCGCGCCCCGATGTTCAAATAAATCGCATTGCCGACATTCACGGCGTAAAGCGAGTCAACCAAGACGTTCTCGCAGATGCCGCCGTCAACGCTTTGAATGGTGATGGCACTTCTGTAAGTGTCATAGACTCTGTTGTTTATGATTTTCACGTCTTTGAAACCGCCTACGGCAAAGGTGCCGAATTTGATACCGCTCGCACTTGAACGTGCGGTGCAGTTCCTGACTTCAATATTCTGACATAACTTCTTGGCACTGTGTGACTTGAGACAAATTGCGTCATCGCTTGCATTGATGTAGCTGTTTGTCAGGACGAAGTTGTTGCAGTCAACGATGTCGATGCCGTCGTTGTTCCAATAAGCCATGCTCTCAACGCGCACGTTGTTGACTTTTACGTTTTCGCATTGGTCGTACATACACACCCAACTCGCTGAGTTCTTGAAAGTTACGTTATCGACTTCCACGTTTCTGCATTCTCTGAAAAGAAGCAGGCGCGGTCGGAACGCTTCGTTGGCTCGGTCGTTTCCGAGCCTGTCGTTGGCGACTCCGACGTGAACCATGTTCGTGCAGTTGAATCCTACTTCACGGCCGCGTCCGTCGATGACGCCGCCGCTGTTGTGTATTCCGATGATTTTGATGTTTTCGACACCTTCGGCCATGATGAATGCGTGGTCGTTGGTGGCTTCGAGTTTGTCGTAATCCCACGGATTCGTGCTGCCTACAAGTATCGCACCTTCAACAAGCTCAATCGTCACATTCGACTTTAAATGTATCGTGCCGGTAAGGTAACGTCCGACATAGAAACGCAATGTGCCGCCGCCTTGCTCCGAAATCCAGTCGATGGCCTTCTGGATTGAGCCGGTGTTCATCGTCACGCCGTCGGAACGGATGCCGAACATCGAGGCTTTGTAAATCGGTTTTTCCTGTGCGAAGACATTTATGGAAAACGCCATCGAAATTGCGAATAAAATTGATAAAAGTGTCTTTTTCATTATTGTAAATGTTTGATATTCAATTTAATAAAATATTCTGACAGGCCCTATCATCCCTTGACTTTGAAAATCCTGCATCCTGCGTTTGTTGTTCACATAAACGTAAGCCACACGGTTTTCGTCAGGCAGTGACTTCATGTAATTTCCCAAAGTCGTGGTCACTCGAACCTCGATTTTATTTTCACCATTAATAATATAAGGTGTGATGTCGTAAATTCTTCTGCCGAAATATTTCACGCCTGCGGATTGTCCGTTTACGAACAATTCCGATACTCCATGAACCAATCCGAGGTCTAAAATGGTTGGAACCGAGTCAAGATTTATGTTCTTTGTGTAAACGATGTCGCCAGCGAAATATTTGTATAAATTATTGTTTTTCAAGTCGATGAGTGTGTCAAAATGGGCAGTGAATGTCGTGTCGGTGCGAGCATGAAGGAAATCGATGTCCCAGTCAAAACTAAAATCTTCACTCTCAACTCCTAAAACTTCACTCTTAAAATCGGATGGCTTACCTTCGTTTTTGTCAAAAACCAAAAGAATACTCTCCGCCGGACCGAAGTCAAACTCATAACTTCCGTCTTTTTCAAGATAAATGCGGTGACGTTCGCCGGTTTGTAAATCCCAGATCCACGGATATTTGCGTTTGGTAAGCTCCTTGTGAAAAGTGATTTTTGTCTTGTGCGGTTCGTATCTGTTTGAGTTTGAGATGAAAACCATCTCGCAGCCGTCGTCAGTGGTGTAACGATTTTGCATCAGATACATGTTCGGTGTTTCAATGTCCATGTAATGCGGCAGATTTTCGACCTGCATCAGACTGTCGTACCATGGCAGGAAGCCTTCTTGCGGAGGTTTCACAAAGACGAAGTTCTCGCATTTTGAAACTTTTGTAATGTAATGATTTACAATTGAATCCTGAATGTTTTTGTCTTTTCTCAAACCTAACGACTTGTAAGGAATCGTGTCGATGCAGATGACTTTTCCGCCGTTTTGCGCGAATTGTGCGATGTTCTTTGCCGTTTCGGGGAAAAGGCTTTCAACATCGATGATAATCAATGTGTTGTATCTTCTTTCGTTGAAATTTATAACACCTTTATTAATATGTGATTTGTTGATGATGTTTTCAGTGACGTAATCGCTTCCGCCGCCTGTCTTGCTGATGCATTCCCAGATGAAAGTTTTGTATTGTGCTCGTGTCACGTTCGGAAACGGCTCGTTTTGCATCCCGATGGTGCTCCACATATCGTTTTCGGGGTTTAAGATTGCAATATTCGCTTGATAATCACCGTGTTGCAATGCTGTGGAAAGTCGGGCTTTATATTCGTTGTAAAGATGAAAATGCCTCCACCAAGTGTTGTTTTCAGAGTAGAATGCGCCGTATCGTAGCCAGCCCGGGAACTCGACTTCAAGATTCGGCGAGTAGTTGAAACCGTGGAAAATGGAGTGTGTCACGCCCGAAATTGCGGCCTGGTCGCCGCCGAGTTTGAGTTGGTCGAGTGTCATGTTGAAGACGGTGTAAGTGTTTGTCATCTCCTCACAGCTCATGGTTCTGTTTCTGGCGAGATGCGCCGCCGATGACACGAATTTGTTCACCATAGTGTAAGCTCTTCCACGGCGGTAGTCTTTCTCCGACATCTCTTCTCCGGGCTTGTGTCTCAACCAGTTAGTGGTCCACGCCTCGCCTTCCGGGATGTCGTAGTCCATGGCGTTTTCGAGAGGATAGAAGCCGCGTCCGTAAGCCTGCGCACGCGATTTCACGCCGAGGTCGCGACACCACGCTTGGTATGTGTGCGTGAAACGTTCAAGCATCAAATCTGCCTTGAAACTTTCAAAGTCGAAGCGGGCGCGTTGGATTTCATCAATGAAACTTTCTGTAACTGGAATCACGGGATTGTAGTGTTTTGCGCTTCCCATCGAGCCGATTTCAAAGAGTATAAACGGCAGATAATCAGTGATGTCGTAGCCGTAACGTGCTTCAAATTCCTTCGCCATGTCGGAAGTCCAGTTCGCGCCTTCGAGTTCCATCGAGTCGGTGAAAAGTGCGCGGACGTGCTTGTTCAACGGCCCGATTTGAGTTTGGATCCTGTCTGACATATTATAAAGGTATTTCTTTACTGCGGCGGTGTCGAAATGGTTTAGCACCGGCCCCGCCGCCCCCGGCGCACCGTTTATAACTTCAAGAAAACCAGTGTATTTCACCAAAGCTCCAACGGTGAACTCGCCTTCTGGAACGTCAATCTCAAATGTCCCGTCATTATATAATGGAAGTAAATCGGTGTAATCGTATGGGTTGTCAGCGGGATTCGGGTAAAGCCTCAACGCGAAAAGTTTCGATGTCATGCCTTTGTACGGCGAGCTGATTTTCGGTTCTGCCATTTTGAAGATGCTGTCTTGACAAATTGTCAGTCTCGTTGGACCCGTCACTTTTTCGGCGTGGTTCACAACGACTTGTGCGCGTTCCTCGCCTTCGAGAATCTCTGCGCCGAAAGGCCATCCCGAACCGACAATCAAGTCACAGGTCAAACCGAGACGCTCGGCCTCATCGAATGTAACTTGCAGCATGTCAATCCATTCCGGACTTAGCCAAAGTAGAGATTCTTTTTCTGCACTGTCGCAGTAACTCGGAAATTCAACGGGATTTATCTCAACTCCGCCGATGCCAGCGTTCTTCAAGATGTTCAGTTCGCGCTTCAACTCTTCGGCTTCAACCTTGTCGCCGTTCCACCACCAGCGTACAAACGGCCGGTATTGCATCTGCGGATTCTTAAAATTCTCATATAATTCTGATGTCTTCGTGAAATTTTTTTTCTCTTTTGTGCAGCAATTAGAGAAAAATATCGTTATGAATGCCAAAATGAAACAAAAAAATCGCATATTTGTTATTTTTTTGCGAAAATAGGTAAAAAAAAGATAAAAACAGACAAACAACAAAAATTTTATCAGATGGAAAACAAAAGATTTGAACGTTCGGCAACTAACAAGGTCATCGGCGGTGTGTGCGCCGGATTAGCCGATTATCTCAACATGGATGTAACTTTGGTGCGTGTGCTTTTCGTCGTGGCGGCTCTCTGCGGCAGCTTCGGATTCTGGCTTTATGTCATCCTCTGGATCGTGGCGCCTTCGCAGAAAGTCATCGGCTTTAACTGCAAAAATGATGAACCTGTTGAAATCAATGTAGTTGAAGACGACAAAAAAGGGTTTCAAAAGGGAGCTGTCGTCACAGCTATCATATTGATTGGCATAGGTTTATTAGCTCTCATCGACAATTTCATGCCGATTGACTGGATTTGGAAACTGTGGCCTGTCATACTTATCGCACTTGGAATTGTAATAATATTGAACTCTCAAAAGAAACAGAACAATGAGTAACGCACATGATAAATCAGGCGACGGATTCGCCACCGGAGTGATTATGATTCTAATCGGGATATTTGCACTTTGCGTGACGTTTTTCCACATCCACATAGTTTGGTCACAACTCATCAGATTATGGCCTTTATTATTGATAATCATTGGAGTAAGCATGATTCCGGTCAACAGGTGGATTCGCACAGGCATCATAGTCTTGATTTTGGTTTGCGGGGCAATAGGATATCACAGCTTGGTGAAAAATCAATTTGGAGACAGAAAGATAAATATGGAAATCTTTAAAGATGACGATTGGGATTTCTTTGATGAATCAGTTGAAAAACAAGATGATACAGTTGAAAATGAAATCACTCACGACGAGAATCTACAGGAATTTTCTGAGCCGTACAAAAAAAGCGTGAAATATGCTGAAGTTGAAGCCAATTACGGTGTCGGTGAGTTGAAGATCGGTTCTCCGACATCAAATCTGATATATGCGACGAATTCCAGCATGTTTATCCGTCAGGGATTCAATGTGAGGTACGACGGTTCAAACGAAGCCGAGATAAAATTCACAAGCGAAGGCAAGACCAAAGATTTGAAGAAACAAGATAATAAATTCACTATATCATTGAATACCAATCCTATATGGAAATTTGACTTTGAATTTGGTGTCTGTGATGTTGATTTTGACTTTTCAAATTACAAGGTTTCCGAAGTCAACATGGAATGCGGTGTCTGTAATGTTGACATGAAAATAGGCAATCTTCATGACAACACGAAAATCGACATTGAGACAGGTGTTTCAAAAATCACCATTCGTATTCCGGAGTCGGCGGGTTGCAGGATTGAATGCGAGTCGGCTTTGAGCAGCAAGTCGTTTGAAGGTTTCACGAAAGTTGACAGAGGTGTTTACGAGGCTGGAAACTACGGTGCTGTGTCGCAGAACATTGTGATTGAATTGTCGGGTGCGGTGTCAGACATTGATATTTTACGTTATTGATTTTCAATATTTTAATTTAAAATTACATTTTGGCACAAAATTTGGTGGAGGCGCAATTCGTTGCGTCTCTTTTTTATGTAGATGAAACAAGGATAAGAAAGGAAAAACATGGAATACAAAGATTATTACAAGGTGCTTGGCGTCGGGCGTTCGGCGACGCAGGATGAGATAAAAAAGGCGTTCAGGAAGTTGGCGGTGAAATATCATCCCGACAAGAATCCGGGCGACAAGGCGGCGGAGGAGAAGTTCAAGGAGATCACCGAGGCATACGAGGTCTTGGGCAAAGAGGACTCGCGCAAGAAATACGATGAGCTTGGCGCAAACTGGAAACAATATGAAAACGCCGGTTTCGGCGGACGTGGTGGATTCCAAGGCTTTGGTGGTCAAGGCTTTGGCGCAAGCGGTTTCTCTGATTTCTTCGATATGTTCTTCGGCGGACAGGGTGGCAGAGGCGGTTTCAACTTCGGCAATATAGGTGGTTTCGGAAATTTCGGTGGTCGCCGCGGACGTTCAAGAGCCATGAAAGGACAGGATATGTCGGCATCGCTGAACCTCACGCTGCGTGAGGCGTATTTCGGTTCACAACGACTGATAAATATTGGCAGTCAGACGATTAAAGTGTCGATAAAACCCGGCGTGAAGGACGGACAGACCTTGCGCGTGAAAGGCAAAGGCAACCCCGGCGTCAACGGAGGCGAGAACGGCGACCTGCTGATGAAGATAAACATAGCCAAAGACAATGAATATCAACGTGATGACGACGACCTGATTAAAAACATAAATGTCGATGTCTATACTGCAATCCTCGGCGGAAAAATTCCTGTCGAGACGATGAAAGGCACCGTGAACGTGCCGATAAAACCGCAGACTCAGAATAACAGCGTGTTGAGACTCAAGGGATTGGGAATGCCGCATTACGGTCAGGAAGGCGAGGGCGTGCTGCTGCTGAAGGTGCAACTTTCGCTTCCGAAAAAGTTTTCTGAAAAAGAATTGGAGCTGATAAGACAGGCGGAGATACTTGCGAAAAAGTAAAAAAGAGATGAATCAGGTAAAGACTTTCGGGGCGTTTTTATCCTAAAAACGGCTATTCTCCGATTTCCTGTCGCGCAACGTCGCCGACCTTTTGTGGATTTAAGCAAAACATCATAAAATTTATTCATACTTTAAATTATTTCACTATCTTTGCACGTTTTAAATCGTATCACTATAAGACTGAATAAATGAATAAGATTGCTACCCTGAAGAAATTAGTGCTTACTGCTATATTGTTGACAATCAGTGTTTTTGCATTTGCCCAAAGTTCAAATACGGTGAAAGGTTTCGTGTATGAAACAACCACCGGCGAGCCGATGATGTTCGCTAATGTCTATTTGGAAGGTACAACATTGGGCGCAACGACCGACCTGAACGGGTATTTCAGCATCACGAGAATCCCTGATGGAAACTATAATGTTATGGTGACGATGGTCGGTTTTGATACGATTCAAGATCCTATTTCGTTGAAAAACAATCAGATACTTACAAAGAAATATAATTTGAAAGAGGCTTCGATTCAACTTGAGGCGGTGAATGTCACGGCTGACAAGATTGAGGCGAGGACGGAGACCAAGACGTCTGTCGTGAATATCACGCCGAAGACCATCACCAAGATCCCGTCGGTGGGCGGTCAGGCTGACCTCGCGCAGTATCTGCAAGTCCTTCCGGGTGTCGTGTTCACCGGCGACCAGGGCGGTCAGCTTTATATCCGCGGCGGCTCCCCGATTCAGAACAAGGTGCTCCTCGACGGCATGGTGGTATATAACCCGTTCCACAGCATCGGTCTCTTCTCGGTCTTCGACACCGACATCATCAGGAACGCCGAGGTCTATACCGGTGGCTTCGGAGCCGAATACGGTGGGAGAGTCTCATCGGTCATGGATATTTCGACGCGTGACGGCAACAAAAAACGTCTTTCCGGAAAGGTGGGCGCAACCACATTCGGCGCGAAAGTTCTCCTCGAAGGCCCTCTGAAAAAGGCAAAGTCTGACAACGACATCAGCCTGTCGTTCATCCTCTCGGCAAAGGCTTCATATCTTGAAAAGACGAGTGACGTAATCTATAACCCGATGATTGACTGCGGCATTTTACCTTATAACTATGAGGATTTTTACGGCAAGGTGTCACTTAACGCGGTGAACGGAAGCAAGGTGAATCTCTTCGGTTTCAGCTTCAACGACCAGGTTAATAACTACAAGTCGATTTCCGATTTCAACTGGAAATCGTATGGCGCAGGTTCGAGTTTTGTTGTCATCCCCGGAAAATCTCCGGTTCTCATCGAAGGTAACATCGCTTATTCCAACTATGTCGCTGAACTTTCGGAGGCCAACAACAAACCGAGGTCAAGCTCCATCGGCGGATTCAACGTGGGCTTCAACTTCTCATATTTTCTTGGCAAAAACACATTGAAATATGGTGTGGAATTCCTTGGTTTCAAGACGGTGTTCGATTATGTGAAATCCAACGGAATCTCCATCAATCAGACTGAAAACACCACCGAGCTCGGTGCTTTCATCAAGTACAAATGGCAGCTCAACAAACTCATCATCGAGCCGAGTTTCCGTCTGCAATGGTATGCTTCTCTCTCGGAAGCGTCGCCGGAGCCGCGTCTCGCCATCAAGTATAATGTCACGGACTGGTTCCGCCTGAAAGGCGCCTTGGGCATGTATTCACAGAACCTCATCGCCGCCAACAGCGACCGTGACGTGGTCAATCTCTTCTACGGCTTCCTTTCAGGAACTGACGACCTTCCGAAGAAATTCAACGGCAAAGATGTAACGACACGCTTGCAGAAAGCTAACCATTACATCCTCGGAACAGAGTTTGATGTCGTTGATAACGTGACACTTAACCTCGAAGGTTATCTCAAAGATTTCAAGCAGCTCACGAACATGAACAGAAACCAGCTTTACTCCGAGACCAACGCTCCCGCCGGGACATCAGAGATTCTCAAAAAGGACTTCATGATCGAGAACGGCAAGGCTTACGGCGTTGACCTTTCGGTGAAATATGAACAGTTCAGGTGGTATATCTGGGCAGCATATTCGTACGCTCATGTCAATAAAAACTATGAAAATGAAGACCGTGAGTTGGTGAACTACCGCACTCACTACGACCGCCGCCATAACATCAATGTCATCGTGACCTACAGTGCAGGCGCACGTAAACAATGGGAAATCAGCGGCCGTTGGAACTTCGGTTCAGGCTTCCCGTTCACGCAAGTCAGCGGCTTCTACGAACATTATCAGATGTCCGATATAGGCGACGGGTTTATCTGTAACAGCGGCGACCTCGGACTTATCTACGATGACCTGAACAAAGGCGAACTGCCTACATATCACAGATTTGACCTCGACGCAAAACGCAAGTTCATGTTCAACGACAGAGTTAATCTCGAACTTGACCTCAGCGTCACAAACATGTACAACCGACAGAATGTCTTCTATGTTGACATAGTAACAGGCGAGACGATGTATCAGCTGCCAATCATGCCAAGCATAGGTCTGACACTCACATTCTAAATTATGACAAAACCTTCATTGAAAAAAATTCCACACGAGATGACGATTCACGGACATACTCGTGTGGATGATTATTATTGGCTCAACGAGCGCGAAAATCCTGAAGTGATCGATTATCTCAATGCCGAGAATGCATACGAAAAAGAGATGATGAAACATACTGAACCGCTTCAGGATCAATTGTTTAAAGAAATCGTCAGCAGGATTAGGCAAGAAGATGTCTCTGTCCCTGTGAAACATAAAGGCTACGTGTATTACACCCGTTTCGAGGAAGGGATGGAATATCCGATTTATTGCCGCAGGCAGGCAATATCAGAAAACATTGACGAAACGATGGAGAAAGCCGCCGAGGAAGTTCTTCTCGACGGATATGAAATGTCGAAGGGATATTCTTTCTTTGATGTCGGTGGATATAGTATCAGCCCTGATAATCAGTTGATTGCATATAGCATCGACACGGTGAGCCGCCGTCAGTACCAGATTTTTGTGAAAGAGATTTCTTCCGGGAAGATGTATCCTGAAGTCATTCAGAACACGGCGGGTAACATGGTCTGGGCTAATGATAACAAAACCATTTTCTACAGCATGAAGGACGAGTCACTCCGCTCATGCAGGATAATGCGTCACGAAATCGGCACGGATCCGAAAGACGATGTCGAGGTTTATTATGAAAAGGATGAGACGTTTTATGCTTTCGTAGGTAAAACAAAATCAGACAGATACATCGTCATAACTTTGGACAGCACGATGAGCTCGGAGATTCGTTTCATCGACGCCGACCGCCCGAAAGACGAGTTCAGGATTTTCCAGAAACGGCAGAACGACATGCTTTACGGAGTTGGTCATTACGGCGATTACTTCTATATCACGACAAATGCCGACGGCGCGAAGAACTTCAAGATAATGAGAACTCCTGTAAATGCTACTGAAAAGGAAAACTGGGAGGAGTTCATCCCTTATCGCGAAGATGTCTTGATAGAGGACTTCGATATTTTTTCAGATTTCATTGTCATCGAGGAAAGGAAAAACGGACTTGTGAATATGCGGGTGCTGTCGTGGGACGGTAAAACCGATTATTACATCGATTTCGGCGAACCGGCTTACACCGTGGGGACGTCGGCGAACCCGGAGTTCGACACGCAATTTTTGAGATATTCGTATAATTCGATGACAACGCCGAACTCTGTCTATCAATATGATATGATAAACAGGACGGCGAAACTGCTGAAACGTCAGGAAATCGTCGGCGGATACGAGCCTTCGGATTACGTCACCGAACGGCTTTACGCTCCGGCAAAAGACGGCGTTCTTGTTCCTATCTCATTGGTTTACAAGAAGGGATTGGTGAAAAACGGACAGAATCCGTTGGTGCTTTACGGCTACGGCTCGTATGGAAACAGCCTCGACGCTCATTTCTCCACGGCACGCCTGAGTCTTCTCGACAGAGGTTTCGTGTGGGCGATTGCGCACATCCGCGGAGGCGAGGAGATGGGACGGCAGTGGTATGAAGACGGTAAATTGTTTAAAAAGAAAAACACGTTTTATGACTTTATCTCATGTGGCGAATATCTTATAAATCAAGGATTTACGAATAGCAAGAAGATGTTCGCGATGGGCGGAAGCGCAGGCGGTCTTCTCGTCGGAGCCGTTGCAAACATGGCACCGGAGCTTTTCAAAGGTGTCATCGCACAAGTCCCGTTTGTTGATGTCGTCACGACGATGCTCGACGAAAGCATCCCGCTCACGACGGGCGAATACGACGAATGGGGCAATCCGAATGAGAAAGATTATTACGAATACATGCTTTCATATTCGCCTTACGACAATGTGGAGGCGAAAAACTATCCGGCAATGCTTGTGACCACCGGGCTCCACGACAGTCAGGTGCAGTATTGGGAACCGGCGAAATGGGTGGCGAAACTGCGTGAACTCAAAACCGATGACAATCCTTTGTTGTTCAAAATCAATATGGATTACGGTCATGGCGGCGCGTCGGGCAGGTTTGAGCCGTTCAAGGAGGTTGCTTTGGAATACGCATTCATGCTCGATTTGATTTGATTATGAATATTTACCAACTTTTTGTCAGGGTTTTTGGAAACAGAAACGATGCGTGGAAACCTAATGGCTCACGCAAACAAAACGGCTGCGGCACTTTCAATGACATAACCGATGATGAAATTGAACGTATCAAGTCGTTGGGAATCAGTCATATATGGCTTACCGGCGTGATTCGGCATTCAACGGAGACTGACTATTCCGAAATCGGTCTGAAGGCGACGAATCCGTTGATTACCAAAGGCTTGGCTGGCTCCCCATATTCGATAATCGATTATTATGACATCGACCCTGATCTGGCTGAAAATCCGTCAGAAAGAATGAAGGAATTTGAATCAGTCGTCGAAAGGATTCATAATCACGGACTTAAGGTGATAATTGATTTCATTCCGAATCACTTGGCACGCGAATACAAGTCGTTGTGCAAGCCGGAGATTGAAAACGATTTCGGTGCTTATGACGATAAGAATGTCGAGTTTTCGCAAAACAATAATTTCTATTATTGCCCTAATCAGTTGTATGTCAATCCGATAGGTGATTCTGAAAAATATTGTGAATTTCCGGCGAAGGCTTCCGGGAATGATGTTTTCCGTCCGAATCCATCGGCCAACGACTGGTATGATGCAATAAAACTCAATTACGGCATTGATTATCGTGACGGAAGCAGACATTTCAATCCGATACCTGATACTTGGCGTAAGATGTTGAATGTCATTAGGTTTTGGTGTTCAAAAGGTATCAATGGCTTCCGTGTTGACATGGCGGAGATGGTGCCTGTGGAGTTTTGGCGTTGGGCGATTTCGAATGTCCGTTATGATTTCAATGTCACGATGATTGCGGAAATTTATCAGCCGAATCTTTACAAGGATTACATTGAAGCTGGTTTTGATTATCTTTACGACAAGGTCGGACTTTACAACACACTTGAAAACATCTACAGATACGGGCAGCGTGCTGAAACAATAAGCGATGTCTGGAAGAATCTTAATGGATTGGATGATAATATGTTACGTTTTATGGAAAACCATGATGAGGTGCGGCTTGCTTCAAAATGTTTCATGAAACGTGCGGAAAATGCGTTCCCGTTTGTCGCTCTGTCCGCTTTGATGAACAAAGGCCCTTTCATGATTTACAACGGTCAGGAATACGGCGAGGATGCCGACGGCGCGGCGGGTTTCAGCGGCGATGACGGAAGAACTTCAATCTTCGACTACGTTTCGATGAAGTCGATGGTTTCTGGAAACACAAATTCTGAAGTTTATGAATTTTATTCTAAATTGTTGAATTTCAGAGAGAAAAGCAAGGCGATTCAAAAAGGCGGCTTTTACGATTTGATGTGGGCGAATCCTTGGTATTCAGATTTCGATCCACAATATCTTTATGCTTTTCTGCGTTATTGCGACGATGAAAAGTTGCTGATTGTCATCAATTTCAGTCTTGATGAAGTCAGAGAGGCGACTGTCACGATTCCGGAAGATGCGATTGATTTGATCGGAGGATGTGAAAAAGAATATCAGGTTGAGTTGAATCCCGGCGAGGTGAAAATTGTTGACCTTCTTGATGGTAAGTGTAGAGACGGTCTATGCACCGTCTGAAATATTTGTTTGAAAAATATTGTTATGATGAAAATAGTTGAAAAAGACAGTTGGCTGAATCCTGTCGCCGATGAGGTGCAGAAACGTTATGACTGCTACTGTGATTGCAAGAAAATGATTGTCAATCAATATGGTAGCTTGAAAAACTTTGCTTCGGCACACGAGTTTTTTGGTTTTCATTATGACAAGAAACGTCGTGGTTGGTGGTACCGCGAGTGGGCGCCGGGCGCGCATTATATGTCGTTGTTCGGCGATTTCAACGGCTGGGATCGTTACGCCGACCCGATGGAAAGAACCGCAAATGGTATTTGGGAGATTTTTCTTTCTGATTCGGAATATTCAAAACGTCTCGTTCACGGAAGTTTGCTGAAGGTGCTTGTACAGTCGAGCATCGGCGAGCAGGAACGGATTCCTATATATATTAATAAGGTGTCGCAAGACGAAAATTCGAAGGACTTCCGCGGTCAGTTTTGGAATCCTGAAAAACCGTATGTTTTTGAAAATCAACATCCTGAAATAAAAAACGAGCCGTTGTTCATTTATGAGGCTCATGTCGGGATGGCGCAGGAAAAAGAGGGTGTGAGTTCTTATAACGATTTCAGAATCAATGTGTTGCCACGAATCAAAGCGGATGGTTATAACGCTGTTCAATTGATGGCGATTGCCGAACATCCGTATTACGGCTCGTTTGGCTATCACGTCTCCAACCTTTTTGCGGCAAGCTCGCGTTTCGGCACGCCGGAAGACTTGAAAATGCTTGTGGATGAAGCACATAGGCTCGGACTGCTCGTCATAATGGACATCGTTCACTCTCATACGGTGAAAAACGTCCGAGAAGGGATGAACCTGTTTGATGGAACTGATTATCAATATCTTAAGACTGGAAAAGAAGGCGAACATCCTTTGTGGGACTCCAAACTTTTCAATTACGGGAAAATCGAGACTTTGCAGCTTCTTCTTTCAAATGTGCGTTACTGGCTTGAAGAATATAATTTCGACGGCTATCGTTTTGATGGCGTGACATCCATGCTTTACCTTGACCACGGCATCGGTGTCACTTTTGATGATCCTTTGAAATATTTTGGGAAAAATGTTGACAATGAGGCGGTTACATATCTACAACTCGCTAATGAATTGATACATGAGCTTGACAAAAAATACATTTCCATCGCTGAAGATGTGAGCGGTATGCCCGGACTTTGCGCTCCGATTGAGGACGGCGGCATCGGTTTCGACTTCCGTTTGGGAATGGGGCTTCCCGATTTCTGGATAAAGGTTCTGAAAGACCAGACTGACGAAGAATGGAACATGCACGAGTTTTTCTTCACGATGACCAACAGGATGAGTGATGTGAAAACGATTGCTTACGCCGAATCCCACGATCAGGCGATGGTTGGCGATAAAACATTGGCGCACAGACTTTTAGACAAAGAAATATACACTTCGATGTCGAAAGATTCGCAGAATTTTGTCGTTGACAGAGGCATCGCATTGCATAAAATGATTCGACTGTTCACGATTTCGCTCGGCGGCGACGCATGGCTTAATTTCATGGGCAACGAGTTCGGTCATCCTGAATGGATTGATTTCCCGAGAAAAGATAACGGCTGGAGTTACAAACATGCACGCCGCCAATGGTCGTTGGTTGATAATAAAAATCTTAAGTATCACTGGCTCAATGACTTTGACAATGAAATGCTTAAGTTGATGAAAAAGACGAAGGTGATGTCAGCGGCTCCGGCCTGGCTTCTGAATGCCGATGAGGAAAACAAAACCATCGTCTTTGAACGTGATAATTTGATTTTCGTTTTCAACTGGGGACAGGAATCATTGCCTGATTATCAGATAGATGTGAAAAACACAGGCGATTACAAAATCATTTTCAGCACTGATGAGAAACGTTTCGGCGGCTTCGAAAATGTTAACACGAACACAATTTTCCCATCGGAAAAAGACGGTGAGAAGGTGACGATGAAAATTTACAATGTCGCGAGGACAGCAAGCGTGTTTTCCTGCGACAAAAACGATTGGTAAACCTAAAATTATTAAAATATGAAAAACATCAAATTTTTAATGCTGATAATCAGCGTGTTGATCTCGATGAAAATCGATGCGCAAGAAATGTTGGAGACCTATTACGAGCCGGAGCTGTTGATGGTCTCGCAGCCGAAAATGGAGTTATATACTGCCAACGATGAAGACTACGCCCAGTTTTACTATGACGTGAAAAACATCGGCTCCGAGACATACAAAGGCGATTTCATCATTTTGATGGAGCCGGACGTTGACCACTATTACGTCAAGAAAAGCATTAAGGTCAAGGCGGGAGAGATAAAGAGAATCAAGTTGGAAATGGATCTCGGTCTGCTTTATTATGATTCGGTGTATTCGGTTCTGCCTGTTTATGAATTTGAAAATCAATGGTATCCGCTTACGGCATACGAACAGTTCAAGTCGATTTCGCTTTGTTTGTCCGCCCCGATGAATAACGTGGATTACGTCGTGACGAAAGAGCCGGAACCGGTGGTCAACTATCATTTTGACGTGCATTTGCAGCGTCCGCCGGTTTACGGATATTATTATGTGACACCGCCTCCGGGATGGGCTTACGCTTACGGATACAATCCTTGCTGTGTGTATAATAACTACGTGGTTTTCAACGGGAACAACTGGCATCCGGGCGGCGGCGTTCATATTGTTGCGCCTGTGGGCGGAACTGTCGTCACTACCACGGTGAATCACACGCAATCTGCGCCGAGAGTTTCAGGCAACCGTTATCATAACTCGGCGGCGGTGAGCGCAGGCACCTCAAATTCAAGGAGATACAATGGAAATTCAGGCGGTGCTAATGTTTCTTCAGGCAGAAGCAGAACTGTGCATTCAAGCTCAACTTCGGGAATCTCAACGTCTGGCTCAATAAACTCGTCTTCGGCAAGGACATCGTCTTCGACAACGAGAACGTCATCGTCTTCAAATTCGTCAAGTTCACAAAGAAAGTCATCGACAATTTCAAATTCATCGTCGTCAAGAAGTTCTTCAAACAGTTCATCATCAAGGCGTTCATCGTCAAGTAGTTCAAGCTCGTCTTCAAGCAGCTCGAGGTCGGGCGGCGGAAGAAGATAAATAATTCAAAATTTTATTTTATATATCGAAATAATGTGTACATTTGCAAAAAAATTCAAAGAGAGGATGCCGAAAATCTCATAAAGAGTAGGCGAAATTAATAAATTACAGCTATGAAAAAGTTATTTTTAACATTTGCAATGGTGACGGCTGCATTTTTCTGCAACGCCCAGATTTTTGTCGGTGGAAACATCGGTTTCGGTTTTAATTCAGGAAAAGTTGAAACAAAAACAGACATTCTTACAACGACTTATGACAATCCAAAAACTACAATTTTTGAAATCAATCCATTTGTCGGCTACATGTTCAATGAAAAATTTGGTGCTGGTCTTGAAGTTGGATATGGAATATCTTCAGTGAAGACTGACGCTGAAAATGACGTGACATACAAGAACAATATTTCAACATGGAAGGCAGCTCCATTTTTCCGTTATGTCTATGGCAATTTCAATAGAGTAAAATTGTTTGCAGACGCAAAGGTTTCATTTGCAGGAACATACGACAATTTCATTACTATTGTTGACAATGATAGAACATGCGAAAAAGGACCAAAATGTTTTGAATGGGGTGTCGCAGTCGTCCCTGGCATTGAGTTCATACTTAACGAGCATTTTTCACTCAGCGGAAAATTGAATGTTTTGAGCATCGGTTATGTTGGCTCAAAAATCACGACGGATTCTCAAACGGGTTTTGCTAATTGCGAAGTGACAGAGAAGTCAAATACTTTCGGTTTCGGTGTTAATGAGAGCACTGATATTGTACTTGGTATGATTTACAAATTCTAATTTGTTGATTGTCAGACAAAAAAGCAAGGGTCATTTATGATCCTTGCTTTTTTGTTGCTTTCGATTTGTTATTTGCAACCGTCGCAACCGCCGTCGCAGTTTCCGCAGCCGCCGTCTTCGTGGTGGCAGTGATGACATCCGCCGCCCATGTCGGCCTCGGTGAGTTCGCGAACCGCCAGGATTTCGCCTTCGAAGAACAATGGCACGCCGGCGAGCTGGTGGTTGAAGTCGATCTTCACGAGTTCAATGCTGATCTCTTTGATTGTTCCTGGAATGATGTTCCCGTTGTCAACGCTGAATTGCAATGTGTTACCGACTTTGCAAAGCTCGTTGAGCGTTCCGTCTTCGTTGAGGAACATGTCTTTTTTCACGGTGTAAACCATATCTTCGTTGCGTTCGCCGTAACCTTCGGCTGGCGTGAGGTGAAAACCGAATGTGTCGCCCGGCTCAAGGCCTTGCAGACATTCTTCAAATCTCGGAAGGAACATGCCGTGGCCGAAAATGCCTTCAAGCGGATGTTCTTTCGTGGCCTGGTCGATGACCGCGCCTTCAATAGTGTCGTTGTGCAGTGTGTAAGTCAATGTGACTACTGTGTTGTTAGCTACTTTCATTTTACTGATGTGGAATCGCTATGCGATTCATTTTTAATGATTTATAATATTGTTAAATTTAAAAAATCCTCAAGTTCCTTAAACTCCTAAATTTCCTCAAACTCCTAATATCCTCCAAACACCTTTCTTAAGATCCATTCAATCGTTATTAATCCTAAAATGTTGAAAAACAACCATTTGAGATTGATTAAGTCATCGTATTTCGTTTCCTGGCGGGAAACTGAAGTGATTCGGCTGTCATCATTCAGGTCTTTTGTGAGATTTCGGATGTCAGTGATATGATAATGCTTGCCGCCGGTTTGTCCGGCGAGCAGTCTCATCCTTTCGATTTTTGCCGTAAGGTCTTGTGCTTCAATGCCTAATTTCACGACAGTGAAACTTCCTCCGGCGGAATAGTCGATACCGCCGAGGCTTGCCGAGGCGGTATATGTGTAAACGCCTTCGGGCAACATCCCGATGTTCAGATGATAGTTGTTCTCGCCTTTCGCAAAAACATAGTCGTATGATTTTTTGTCGTGTTTGTTGAAAATAGTGATGTGAATGTCAGGCTCGTTCACGAGTTCGCGGCTCGGATTGCGAAGCTCTGCCGTGAAACTGATGTTTTCATTTGAAAGATAACTCTCTTTGTGGTTGATTGTCAGTTCTTTATCTGTTTCTGTGAGAAGATATTTCGCCGTCTTACTGAAAATCTCGTTGAAACCATCGTGGTTTTTGTGGTGGAAATAATCGTAAAGTTTCCAATGCCAGCAGCCGGTCCCGAACAGGAAAGCCATCTTCCTGCTATTGACATCATTTGTGAAAGTCATCATTGGATTTGAAGTCTGTAAATCCATGATATTCATAAACATAAGTTCCTCATGATTCGATTTGAAAAGAAAGTCGAGATGAGGAAGCGAGAGAGGCGGGTAGGAGCTTATTTCGTTTTTGATGTCGGAACTGATGGTGAAAAGTCCGAAATTGTTGTTGAAACGCGCCTTGATGTCGAGATTTGAGCTGACCGCGCCTTTTTTGATGTCAACGGTGTTCTGCGAGTCGTTAAATTCATCGATGTCTGTTGAGGAACCGACGATTGACAAAACAGGCAGCGACTTCACGTCAAATCCGTTTACGTTTTCAGGAATCGGTAACTGATGCACAATC
Source organism: Bacteroidia bacterium (assembly GCA_030537295.1). Taxonomy (GTDB): domain Bacteria; phylum Bacteroidota; class Bacteroidia; order Bacteroidales; family F082; genus Limimorpha. The sequence goes on along the minus strand of JAUNNU010000012.1, from coordinate 11,856 downwards.
AACAAGTTGAAGTTATTTTCTGAAAATTTCACGGAGTTGTCAGACGTATTTGCGAAAACAGTCTCGAACTCGTAATGTTCACCGAGGGCGGATTTTATCGCGGCGATGTCGGGATGAGGCGCTTTTGCATAGCAAAGGACTTTATATTTCCTGTCGATGACCTCGATGAAAAGCCGACGTCTGTTATTAAGTAACTGTGGTTCATTGGCGAGACCATCTATTTGAATGTCAATTTGTTTCATGCCTTCGCCGTCGGGCATGATGTTGAAATCGAGGTTTTTGGAGAAGCGGTTGTTTGTTACTTCCACGGAGGCGTTCTCCACCTCGATGCCGTCAAGTCTTACGGTGACTTGCATCGTCGCATTCTTTGCGTTGTTGGCGTTGACAGTTATACGCAACGGGAACGACATGGAAGCGGGGACTGACTTGTTGCATTTCACATCCTGAACAAGCAAATCCGGATAGCTGACGGTGTCGCCGAGAGTCACCGAATAAACCGGGAATGGGAATTTTTCAATGTTATATTCTGGCTCAACTCCTTGATTTACAATGCCGTCGGAAAACAAAACCACGGCACCGACATTCTTTTTGTAATAAAGCCGCCGTATGGAACTTAATGCACGGTTGATGTCGGTGTAATCATCGCCGAACAGGAAATCTTCGACATCGTAATCTTTTTCGATAATATCTTTAAGAGAATCAATGATTTGCGGAAGTTTGTCCTTGTAAAAAACGGAGTCTTTCGTCATCGTCACTGACGACGAATTGTCTTTTGCGAAAATTATTATCGGCTGCTCTATCTTATTGATTTTCTGTTTGATATACGGATTGAAAAATAGCATCATCACAACGGCGGCGACAACAGACTTCAACGCAAACAACATTGCGGTCAGCGTTTTGCCGTAATGTTGCCTGCGGTTGGTGATGTAAAGCAGTCCCGCGTATGCGAGTCCTGTCGCTATCGCTATGATAATCAGTAACATGTTACATATTCATTCCGCCATCGACGGCGATGACCTGTCCGGTGACGTAGGCAGACATGTCGGAGGCCAAGAACAACGCGATGTTGGCGACGTCCTGCGTGGTGCCGGCGCGTTTGAGCGGTATCGCCTGCGCCCACTGTTTCTTGATTTCTTCAGGGATGTCTTTTGTCATGTCGGATTCGATGAAGCCCGGCGCGATGGCGTTGTTGCGGATGTTACGCACGCCCATTTCCTTTGCCGCCGACTTTGTGAAGCCGATGATGCCGGCTTTCGATGCCGCGTAGTTGCATTGGTTGGCGTTTCCGGCGCAGCCCACCACGCTGCTCATGTTAATAATGCTGCCGTGGTTCTGCCGCCACATTATCGGCTGCACTGCCTTCGTGTAGTTGAAAACCGATTTCATGTTCACGTTGATGACGGCGTCCCACTGCTCTTCGGTCATGCGTTTCAGGGCGGTGTCTTTCGTGATGCCCGCGTTGTTCACCAAAATGTCGATGCGGCCGAAGTCTTCCATGATTTTCGCGACCACATTCTGTGTGTCTTCGTAACTTGCAGCATTGGCCGGATAAGCAATCACTTTCACGCCAAGTGCCGCAATTTCGTTACGTGTTTCTTCAACCATCTCATTGATAATCAAATCTGTAAATGCGATGTCGCAGCCTTCTGCCGCGAATGTCAACGCTATCGTCTTTCCAATGCCGCGACCAGCTCCTGTGATGACGGCAACTTTTCCTTGTAATAGATTCATTGTTTAAATTTTTGCAAAAATAATGCTTTTTTTTCACACTACAACCACATATTATTAGTAATTTTGCAACTTCTAATTATGAGAAAGAAATTTTTGGTCATACAAACGGCATCGATTGGCGATGTGATTCTGGCGACGGCTGTTGCCGAGAAACTGCATTCGTATTATCCTGACAGTCAGATAGATATGATGATTAAAAAAGGTTATGAAGGACTTTTTGAAAGTCATCCGTATCTGAATGGTGTCATAGTTTGGAACAAAAAAAATCATAAATACAGGAATCTGTTTGCCATTTGGAGAAATGTCAGGAAAGAACGTTATGACTTGATTGTCAACGTGCAACGATATGCCGCAACAGGATTTGTCACAGCTTTCGGAAAGGCTAAGGAGACTGCGGGTTTTGACAAGAATCCGTTCAGCATTTTTTTCACACGTAAGATAAAACATCAGATTGGTGTGCCGGATCTTCATGAAGTGAACCGAAACAACAAGCTGATTGAACATATCACCGATGACAAACCGATGCGGCCTGGACTTTATCCGTCAAAGCGGATTTTTGAAAGTGTAAACAAATATAAATCAAATGATTACATTTGTATTGCGCCATGTTCGCTGTGGTTTACGAAACAGTTTCCGGAAGATCGTTGGGTTGAGTTTTTGAGACTCGTTCCCGATGATTTGAAGGTTTATCTTTTGGGAGGAAAAGACGATGTCGGGATTTGCGACCGCATCATGAATCAGGTGACGGGGAAAAATGTCGAAAGCCTTGCCGGAAAATTGTCGCTGCTTGAGTCGGCGGCGTTGATGAAAGATGCGCGTATGAACTACGTAAACGATTCATCTCCAATGCATTTGGCGAGTTCGCAGAATGCAAGGACGACGGCGGTTTTCTGTTCCACGATAGAGGATTTCGGCTTCGGACCGCTGTCGGAAGACCGTGTCGTCGTTGAGACACACGAGAGATTGGACTGCCGTCCTTGCGGGCTGCATGGTTACAAAGAATGTCCGAAAGGTCATTTTAAATGTGCGTATAATATTGATATTAAGGAACTTATAAATAGATTATGAATACTTTTGAACAGGAAGTTGATTTATGCGTGAAGCTCTTGAAAGAGGGCAAGGTTTTCATCTATCCGACCGACACGATTTGGGGGATAGGCTGCGACGCCACAAATGTAAAGGCTGTTGACAGGATTTTCAAAATAAAAAAACGTCCGGCCGGACAGGGCTTGATAATTCTTGTCGATTCGGTTGAACGTCTGAAAGAATATGTCGTTGACCCCTCGCCGGTCGTCGCCGATTTGATTAAGGCGGCAAAGAACCCGTTGAGCATTGTTTTTAACCGTTCGAAAGGTTTGGCGAAGAACCTTTCCGCCGACGGAAGTGTCTGTGTCAGAGTCACTTCCAACGAATTTTGTAAGGAGGTGATAAGGAAACTCGGCGCACCAATCACGTCAACATCCGCGAATATTCATGGCGAGCCGTCACCCGCCAATTTCGTTGACATTACCGACAAGATGAAGGAGTCGGCGGATTATGTGGTGAGTCTTTATCGCGATGTGCTCGTCAAGCCGAAACCATCAACGATAATTAAAATCAAGGAAGACAACACCTTCGACGTCTTAAGAAGTTGAAAATCAGGAGAAAGGTAATCAAAAACAAAGAATCGCATAGCGGTTTCACATCCGTAGAAACGAAACGTGAATGATAAATTATATGAATAAAATCAGAATAATATCGATTGTTATTTTATTGTCAATCAATTTGATGTGTAATGCGCAGCAACAAAACGACAAAAAAATCGCGTCAACATCGCAGAAGCTCGCCACCACGATGTATTTGATTGAGAATTTTTATGTTGACAGCACAGATATGCCGAAGCTCACCGAAGAAGCTATCATAGCGATGCTCAAGGAGTTAGACCCGCATTCGGCGTATATTTCCGCCAAGGACGTTCAAAAAACCAATGAGCCGTTGGTCGGCAGTTTCGAAGGCATCGGTGTGACATTCCAGTTGTTGCGTGACACCATCCTCGTCGTGTCGCCGGTTTCGGGCGGCCCGTCGGAGAAAGTCGGCATCATGGCGGGCGACAAAATCATCAAAATCGATGGCGAAGACGCATTCGGAAAGAAGGTGAACAACGATTTCGTGACAAGTCATCTCCGTGGCGAGAAAGGTACAAAAGTGGTGCTTTCAATAAAACGTGGTGATGAACCTGAACTTATTGATTTTGAAGTTGTTAGAGATAAGATTCCGTTGAACAGCATTGATGCGACATTTATGATTACCGACGAGATTGGCTATATTAAACTTGACCGTTTCGCACAGAAATCGGCGGAGGAATTTGCGGAGTCGTTGTCGGAACTCAAGGCGCAGGGACTGAAATCTCTGATCCTTGACCTACGTGGAAATTCGGGAGGCTATCTTCAGACCGCCATCGGGCTTGGCAACGAGTTCCTCGGAAATGGCAAAACCGTTGTGTTCACTGAAGGTTTGAAGAGTCCGAAACAGTTTTTCAATACAGATAAAGACGGCGGTTTCCGTGACGGGAAATTGGTTGTGCTGATTGACGAAGGCAGCGCATCGGCGAGTGAAATCGTCTCCGGCGCCATCCAGGACTGGGACAGAGGCGTCTTGATAGGACGCCGTTCGTTCGGCAAGGGATTGGTGCAGAGACCGTTCACTCTCCCAGACGGTGCGATGATCAGGCTCACGACAGCACGGTATCACACCCCGACCGGACGTTGCATACAACGTTCTTACGAAGGCGGCGTCGAGGAATATCACAAAGAGATGCAGAAACGTCTCGAACACGGTGAATATTTCCACGCCGACAGCATCCAATTCCCTGATTCATTGAGATTTACAACTTTGGTCAGCGGACGTGCGGTCTATGGCGGCGGCGGTATCATGCCGGATATTTTCGTGCCGGCCGACACCACATTTTCAACGAAACTTTACACAAATTTAGTCAGGAAAGGCATCTTTAACAGCTACACAATCGATTACGTGTTAGCTAACAGGGAAAAAATTCATCAGCAATATCCTGAATTTTCTGATTTCAACAGAAATTTTGAAGTTGATGAAAATATGATTTCCGACTTCAGAAAAGTCGCCGAGACGAAAGGCGTTGAGTGGAACGAAGAGCAATATCAGCGTTCCGCACCTTGGATCTTGAAGCAGATAAAGGCGTTGATTGCAAGAAATGTCTGGAACATCGGCAAATATTACCAGGTCGTCTTACAAGATGACAAGGCAGTTGAAAAAGCCATCGAAGTCCTTGAAAACAAAAGGGAATACAACAGATTGCTCGGGAAATGACGTGATAAATATGACATTTCAGAGTGAAATTCATCCAAAAGAAAGAGAGGTTGTCGGCGACTTCTCTTTTTTTTGAAAAAAAACGAGTTTGAATGCTGTAAGTAAAAAAAAATTAGTAAATTTGCCGCCATAAATTTTGAGAAAAAACGAATAAATACGTATTTAGAAAAAATATTCACGAGATGAAAAAGATTTTACCATTAATAGTCATGATGTGTGTTGCTTTTGGAGTCAATGCCCAATGGGTTGACGATCCTGCAGCAAACACGTTGATTCACACAGGATATAGTGAATACAACGAGTTGTACCAGTCAAGATGTCCGAATGGCGACTTCTTCATTCAGTTCTGCAATTTTGTCGGCGGTGACTGGAATCCGAAGTTGATGTACGTCACGAAGGAAGGTGTCCCGATGTGGGATGAACCCGTTTTCATGGGACAGTCAGGTTCCACGATGTCAACAGGTGTCAGCATGGCGGCGACGACAGATTGCTGCGCTGTCTCTCATTTTGCGAGGGAAGAAGGCGGTTACGGACCTTACGCTTACAAAGTCAATGCTCAAGGCGAAATCGTCTGGGGACCAATAAAAACAGCAGAGCTTGCTGAAGGCGCATATCAGTGCCGCACCGAGGTAGTCGCTGACGATAACGGCGGCGTGTGGGTCAGCACCACAGACTTCGCAAACGCCATTCACGTCCGCCATATCGCCGCTGACGGCACGATGGGCGATGACATTTTGGTTCATGTCGGCGATTTGGGCGGCGTCCAGAAGATGGTTTCGTCAAACGACGGCGGAGTGCTCGTGGCCTATCAGTCGTATGATGCGGCACAAGGCTGGACAATGTATGACGAGACAATAAAAGTCACGAAAATAGACGCTTCAGGAAACATTGTCAACACACAGACCATGATGAACACCACCACGATACAGGGGTGGAAGTTCATGAGCATCATCCCTGACGGCATGGGCGGCGGCTGGTGCTGGATCGAGCATTGCGGCGGCGATGTCGATGCATTCAACATCTACGCCATGCACTTCAGCGCGGAAGGCAACTGCACCACATACGCAAGCCATCCGCTCGGCGTGCAGGTAAGTCCTACAGATGAATATTATTACCGCATCCAAGGTGCTGGCACATGCGATGTCGTGACAGGTGATCTCATCCTCGCTTTCCTCGAGACGGATGCGGATTATCAAGCATATAACTCGATGAGAGTAATCAGGATATCACAGTCGGGCGAGCTTCTCAACGGTGCCGGTGGCACAGTCATCATCCCTGTAACGGAGGCGAACATCGGACAGTTCAGGGTGGCGTGCGCACCTGACAGGAGCATCACCATACTTTACTGTTATGCGGATAGTTACAACGATGGTGTTATCAGAGCGTTGGCCGTTGACCCCGGCATGTCGGTGCTGTGGGAGAAAGATTTCAACACGAACCAATGTATCCCTGAAAGCAAGGAGATAGCCGAAGGCGCATACGAATACGCTGATGGTCAATATGTTGTCTTTTTCCAAGATGGAAGAAATGAAGTGAACGGTCTGTACGGACAGAACATCCAGCCCGACGGCACGATGGGACCAGTGGTCGAGAATCCGTTCTTGGCACCGACAAACCTTACGGGTGAATATGTCTGGAATGATGACAATACATACGGCGCATTGATTTCGTGGACACCTGCAACGGGAAATGAGATTTCATTCGATGTTTACAAAGGCGTTACCACAACAGATCTTGAACTCATCGGAAACACGACGGAAACTGAATATTATGATGACATGACAGGTGAAGAAGGCGGCTATCTGTATCAGGTGATTGCTGTTTATGAAGGCGGCGAGTCCGGGCCGGCGATGACGGCGGATGGCGACACTTATGTCATTATTAATATTACGGATGTCATTGAAAATTCAGAAACTGAATTCAGTGTCTATCAGGACGGCGGCAATATTATTATAAAAGGTGTGGATTTTGAAAATGCCGACATTTATAATGTTTCAGGTCAGATTGTGAAACACGTCGGTTCAAATTCAAATGTGATAGATGCAAGCGATTTGAATGCGGGGATGTATTTTGTCAATGTCAAGACGGATGGCAGGACCGTTTCGAGGAAAGTGGTGATTAGGTGATTAGGACTTAAGGAGCGATGGTAAAATAGGAAATTATAATAATTTTTAATATTTAAATTTTTACAAAATGAAAAGATTACAATTCAGAAAACTCGCAATCGCTTTGGTGGCCGTCATGTTCGGTTTCCAGGCGTTTGCCCAGGGTCGTATCGACCTCAACCCGCAGAAGAAGGGTGCACAGGAGGCTACAAATGTAACCGCAACTGGATTCTCGGCAACATTCTCATTCAACAGCATTGAGAGCCAGAGCGTCACAACAGAGAAGGGTGTGTTCTCCGCACTTACAATGGACAACACATACCAGGCCGGCAACATCGGAGACCCGAGCCTCCCGACGGCCAACAAACTCATCGCCGTCCCGTTCGGCGTGAAAGACGTCAAGGTGACAGTGAAAAACTACACGACGACAGTCTATAACCTTTCAGACTATGGCATCAACACAGTCGCCCCGATGCAGATTCCTTTGAGAAAGGACCAGAAGCCGGAAGACATCCCGTTCTCATACAACGAGAAGGCCTATAACCTCCGCGGCTTCGCAGAACGCCCGATCTGCAACTTCGCCATCGAAGGGACGATGCGTGGCATCCAGATCGGCGCTTTGACAATCAACCCTGTCGAATACGATGCGGCAAGCAACACAATCAGAGTCCATAACGACATCGAAGTTGAAGTCAGCTTCGCCGACTATGACGAGACCGTCGCTTACAGCGAGTTCGCGCGCACATTCAGCCCGTACTACACAACAATCTATTCGCAGTTCTTCAACAGCCGCGCCATCAACGACATCTATGATGAGCACCCTGACCTCTGGCAGTCACCTGTCAAGATGTTGGTCGTCGCAAACCGCATGTTCGAGGCAGCAATGGAAGAGTGGATCGCGTGGAAGACCATGAAAGGTTTCTACATGGATGTCCATTACACGGACGAGGCAGAAGTCGGCACATCAGCCGCTTCAATCAAGAGCTTCATCACGAGCAAGTACAACGAGGAAGCTCCCACGTTCGTCATGATCATCGGCGACAAGGACCAGGTCGCTCCGTCAAAGACAGCGAGCCAGGCGACGACAAACTGCGTGTCAGACCTCAACTATATGAGTATCGACGGTGACGAGTTCCCGGAGATGTTCCACAGCCGTTTCCCTGCTGAAAACGTCGCGCAGTTCCAGGCGATGATCAACAAGTCGTTGCAGTACGAGCAGCTGACGATGCCGGACCCGAGCTACCTCGGCAACGTGCTCCTCATCGCCGGTGAAGACAGCGGCTGGGGTGTCACGGTGGGCAGACCGGCTATCTGGTACGCCACGAACTACTACTACAATACAGACCACGGCTTTGCCAACGTCTATGAATACAGCCACGGTCAATGGAGCGGTTGCTACAGCCACCTTAACACAGGTGTCGGCTTCGTGAACTACACGGCGCACGGCTCAAATACAAGCTGGGCTGGCCCGAGCCTGACAAACAGCGATGTCAACAACCTGACAAACACCGACAAGTACTTCCTCGCAATGGGCAACTGCTGCCAGGCCGCCGACTGGGGTATCTCAGGCGCATGCTTCGGCGAGACAATGGTGCGTGCTGAAAACAAAGCCGCTTACGCTTACATCGGCTCATGCCCTTCAACATACTGGCTCAACGACTACTACTTCGCAGTCGGTGCTACAAACCGCGCTGACGGCACAATGCCTTCATACGAAGAGACGACATTCGGTTGCTACGACGCCATCTGGACAGACAACGCGTACAACACAGTCTGCGCAATCCCGTACGTCGGCAACCTCGCCGGCAATGCAGCAGGCGCACTCGGCTACACTTTGCATGTCGAGACACTCTACTGCTGGGAAGCCTACCACGTCCTCGGTGACGGCTCCGTCCTCCCATACAGAATACAGCCTGTCGCCAACGACGTCAGCCATCTCCCGATCCTCCCTATCGGCATGGATTTCTTCGAGGTCTCGGCTGAACCAGGCTCATACGTCGGCATCTCAAAGGACGGTGTCCTCTACGGCGCCGGCACTATCGACGAGTCAGGCACGACAAACATCGCTTTGACACCTATCACAAGCGGCGGCGATGTGACAATCTGCGTCACACACCCGAACTGCATCCCGAGCATCGAGACAATCCCGGCCGCTGCAATGGAAGGCCCATTCATCTCGGTCAACAGCTTCACTCCTGGCAACGTCCCTTGCAACGAGGAACAGTCAATGTCAATCACATTCAAGAACGTCGGCGCAGACCCGACAACAGGCACGACAAACGTCGTCCTCACATGCGACGATGCCAACCTCACAATTGTCGATGGTGAAGGTTCGTTCGGCACCATCAATCCTGATGAGACAATTACTCTGACAGACGAGTTCTCATTCATCGTGGCTCCTGGCGTTGCTGACAATACAAAGATCACCATCAATGTAACATCAACATGCGGTTCTGACACATGGGCTGGCAAGGCCACAGTCGTGGTCGGTGCTCCTATCGTCAACTACGTGGGCTTCCAGTGGGCCGGCCTCTTCGAACCGGGCGAGACATATCCTGTCATAGCTAAATTCGAGAACAAAGGTCACTACATGGCAAACAACGCCGTTGTGACAATCTCAAGCGCAAGCTCATATCTCTCATTTGCACAGACAGAATTCAACGTCGGCACAATCGAAGTCGGCGGCGAAGGCACGGCATTGTTCTATGTGACAATAGACCCGTCATGCCCGACAACGGAACAGATGCCTCTGACATTCACCCTCACAGCCGACAATGGAGTGTCAGCAGAAGGCGAAGGCGTTATGAAGAACACATGCAATGTCGTGTTCCATCTCCACGACAGCTGGGGCGACGGCTGGAACGGATGCAAACTTATCGTTGCATTCAGCGACGGCACACCGTCACAAGACCTCACGATTGCTTCAGGTAATTCCGCCGACTACACTCTCGAAATTGGGACTGGCGTTCATGTCACAGTGACATTCCAGGTCGGTCAGTATGCATCCGAGACATCATTCGAGATTGAATACGAAGGCGGCGAGCAGATCTACGCAAGCCAGGGCACACCGACCGCAGGCGTAGCATGTCAGTTTGACGTCAATTGTGCGGGTGATGCTCCTATCATCTTGGATCCTGTCACAAACCTCGCAGCAATCGCCGACGGCCACAATGCTGTCGTGACATGGGACGCTCCTGAAAGCGCGCTCTCATACATCGTCAAGCGTAACGGCACCGTCGTGGCTGACGCTCTCACAGAGACAACATTTGTCGATGAAGAGCTTGTTGAAGGTTCATACACTTACATGGTCATCGCAGTGTATGCAGATGGCGAGTCAATGCCGGCAGCAGTGCAGATCGACATGGATTACACGGGTGTTGAAGAAAACGAAACTAACTTCATGATCTATCCTAACCCGGCCGAGAACGTTCTCAACATCGTCTCAAACGGTCAGGTCGAATATCAGCTTGTCAACAGCATCGGCCAGGTAGTGATGAGCGGCAACGCCAACGGCGAGGCACAGCTTAACGTCAGCAGCCTCAACGGCATGTACATCTTGAAGGTTGTTGCAGACGGAAACACATCAGTCCGCAAGGTCATTGTAAAGTAATTTTAAATTATTTCAAAAAAAATATGGGACGTCGGTTATCGGCGTCCTTTTTTTGTGTATATTTGCGCCCAAATTGAAATTTTTAAATTATTAAAATATATGAGAAAATTTTTAGTATTAACAGCAGCTCTTATGTTGTTCTCTTTCATGGGAATAGCACAGGAATGGCACGGAATCACAAAGGATTCTCCGGCCGCACCGGTGGCGACACTGGTTTCATCATCAGAAAAGGAAGTCGTCGTGAACTTTGAACTCGGCGGTTTCTACACGACAAACGTCAAGACACCAAACGGCACGCAGGTGACTGTCAGTGCAGGTAAGATGGCTTTGGAGCTTGAGGCCGGCGCCCCGCAGCTTCCATACGAAGTCATCCCGGTCATGATCGGTGACATGGCAGAGATGAATGTTAATGTCATCAATTCAAAGTATGTCGATTTCGAGAATGTCGAGGTCGCTCCTTCAAAAGGCAACTTCAGCCGTCAGATCAACCCTGAAGATGTGCCTTACACCTACGGTGCAATGTATCAGCAGGATGCGTTTTGGCCGGCAACACAGGCTTCACTCGACGCTCCGTACATCATCAGAGACTTCCGCGGCCAGAACATCTTGGTTCGTCCGTTCGCCTACAATCCAGTCACAAAGACATTGCGTGTCTATACAAACATGACAATCGCCATGACAAAAGTCAGCAACAACGGCGAGAACCAGAAAGCGGCACGCAAGAGCAATGCGGTGAAGACATCACCTGAATTCAAGGCTTCATATAGCCGCCGTTTCATCAACTTTGAGAATGCAGCCAAGGCTTATCCTTTCGTGGAGGATGGCGGCGAGATGCTCGTCATCTGCGCAGACCAGTTCGTGGCCGGAATGGAAGAGTTCGTCAACTGGAAGAACCAGTCAGGCCGTCCGACAACGATGGTTAGCGTGACGGAAGCAGGTGGAAACAGCGACACCGGCATCAAGAGCTACATCACAAACATGTACAACGACCCGGAACACAACCTCGTCTATGTCCTGTTCGTCGGCGACTATGCTCAGATCACCCCGCACTCACTCGGTTATGAACGTTCGGACAACTGGTTCGGACAA
>JAUNNU010000109.1 GCA_030537295.1 Bacteroidia bacterium | reverse complement strand
CTTTTATCACGTCTTCGGCCCAGATTTTGAACTGGTTTATGCTCGAAGATTTCACCCGGTTTCCGACGCAAATTATCATTTCAAAGTTGTAAAAATCAAGGTTTCTGTTCACATTTCGGCTTCCTTCTTGCCGAACTACTCGAAATTTTCGAGTAGTTGCCTCTGGTTTCAATTCGCCAATTGAATAGATTTCCTTGATGTGATAAGTGATGGTGTTCTCTTTGACACCTAAAAGCATACAAATCTGCGCCTGCGTGAGCCAGACCGTCCCGTCTTCAAAAACGACCTCGATTTTCTTGGAGTCGTTCGTCTGAAAAATAATTGTCTCCTTCTCCATAATGATGATTTTTAACCATTTACGAAAAAATGGCCACCAAACGACCGCCGCGAGGCGACATCATTTGATAACCATTTCATCCGAGCCGCAAAAATAATGATATTTTTCCAGACGGAGACTGAAAATCACATAAAAATATAAATAATATGCTTCCTATTTTTCAGGTGACGCCTCGTAGTCGGCTTTCGCTTTGAGAAGCTCGGAGTAGTCGCCCAAATCATTAGATCTATAGACAATCTTTTTTTCAGGTGAAATCAAGAAATATGAAGGGAAAACACCATTTACCAAAAAAACATTGTTACTCACAACATTTGCGGTATAAAATGGAATTACATTTCCGTGCTCTTCTGATGTTTCCTTGATTGCTTCCATATTGTTTGACTTAGGATTTGCCGCGAGTAGCTTTATGCCGGATTCTTCAATTATAAAATGATTTAAAGAGTCATATTCATGCTTTAGTTGCTTGAATGCATACTCACAAGGGCCGCATCCGAACATCCACAAGTCGAGGAGAATCCAACTATCTTGGTCAGCGACACAAAGCGTATCATATTCAACCCCAATGAGTTTAAGTTTAATATTACAGGTGTCAGAAAAATCACGACTGCTATTAACAGGTCTGGCTTTTGAAATATCATCATTACCAGGATTGAAAATAGAATTGTAATAATTACTCTCATCGTCATTATTGATATTTGAAAGCGTGTAAACGGTTTTGAACGATGACAGTTTATTGGAAATATTGACTGCCACGACACTATCGACGTGGAATGTCTCGCCGTTAACCCATGTGGTGCATTCATACTGGACAGGAATGGTGTATCTTCCTGTGGAGTCATTCATCATTCTTTTCTGTGTTTTGCTTATAAATTTTATGCTTGATTTCCCGTTTATCACCGTGTCTTGTCTGCAATGGAAATCCTGGTCGCATTGTCTGCACTGCATGGTGTAAGGCAAGACGTATGTGTAATATGGTAAGAATTCAAATTTCCATTCGGCGTCGTTCCTTCCAGAAAAATATGAGTTTTCCATTGAAAAAATCTTATATGAACGGAAATAATCTCTGTTGAATACGCTTGCGAAGACAACCTCTTTTCTTCCTACATTGTAAATAAGATCTTTTTCAGATGAACACACATATAATCTTGGATTACGCTTGTCGAAGCAATAGCTTATGTGATAAGACGTATAGAACGGACTGCTGTCGTGATAAAAATCCCCGACAATCAAATCAAAATTCAGAAACATGTTGGCATTCACGGCATTTTCAGCCAATTGATTATAGTCATTTTGCAACTGATTTTTTGAAAAGATGTTGAATCTTGATAGCAGAGCAACCAAAATCCCTGCTATCAAGATTATTTTTATTGGTGTTTTCTCCATCTTTTTGGTTTGTGTCTATAATGTTATCAAATTCAATACCGGCAACGATGTATCTTTCATCACCTTTAATTCCTAATTGATCATTAAATTTGGCTTGAAATTCGTTGATGTCAATAGTTGTAGTTGTCTGACCAGTTTTTTTGTTATAAGAAATAACTGGTTTCGTTTGCTGGTTTTCTATAATTTGCTGGTCAGTAACGCTTTTATTTTTCCTGCATGCCTGGAACACGACCACGCTTGAAACTATAACTACCAACAATGCGACAATGGCGAAAATTCTATTCTTTTTCATTTTAGTCTTTTTTAAGATTTAACATTCGCACTTCCCATGGCACGCGGGCTTTTTGTGCGGCAGCCCGTCGTTGTCTTCATGTCAAAGCCTCTGAAACCGACATTGCAGCCATCAACCGTTGCAGAGGCTCCACCCAATGAACTTGTTCATGCCATCCTCCACAATGGCCAACCTCAAAATTACACGGCAAAAATAATGATTATTTCCAGAAACCGCAACATCACGCAGGAAATTTTTGAAAATGTGGCCATTTCCTTCAAAACGTCCTGATATGTGCTTTGGATTCAACATAATAATGATGTTAGATTTCCAAACACAAAGTTAAAGACGTGGTTTTATCTCACCACAATTTTCTGTGTCATCACGTCTCTCCCAATGACTCGCACGATATACACACCTTTATTAATATAAGAGATGTCGATGCGGTTTGTAAAGACATTTTCATTTATCAATATTCTTCCCATCATATCGATGACCTGAACCGTTCCTTCTGCGTTAATAATCAAGCTGTTTCCGTTTTGATAGGCAAAAAAGTCATCGTTTTTGTTTTCATCGACAGAATAAGGCAGTTCGCCGTAGGAGCATTTTGCTTTTCCCAGATCAAACTCTTCGGAGATCATGTCGCCCCAGATGAATTCGACGAGTTCGGGGTAGTCGATGAACGGGTTCCGGTTGCCCTGTATGTCTTCGACGGCGTTGTTACGGTCGAGTTCCTTTTGGCTCACGGTGTCGTTGCGATGCCATCGCAGAAGGAGTTCCAACGCCCAAGGCTTTATCGTCGTAAGATTCTGATTGTCAGAGGTGAACATATAATTTGTCTGCCAATGGATTTCGCCTTCGTAGGCACAGACGACGTAGAGGTACATTCTTGCGAAGTCGCCTTTGTAGATGTCGGCCGGTTCCCACACTTTCGCCGCGTCGCCGAAGTTTTCCTGCATGTCGGGAGGCACGTTCCACACGCGGCTGCATACGTGGTCTTTGCTCACGTAAAGATGTCCGTTGTGATATTTGTCCTGTGTAGGCCAGCTCAACGTAAGTCCATCGTTTTCAGTCTTTTCGCCTAAAGGATAATTGCTTTTCACGTTATTGGCTGCGCCGTCGGCGGGCACGAGGTGATGGAGGTCGGTGTAAGCCTCGGCGTTGCCGTTCTCGCCGCCCCACCAGCTGTTGGGCACGCTGTGCTCGCGGTTGATGCCGCCGGTCTGCGAATGGTCGTTGTCGGAATGGAACTTCGGGAAATACTGCATCCACGCATACATGTCATAGACGAGGTCGGTCTTGGTGCAGCCGTCGGGGACGGAGTCGGTCGGGGCGGTGTCGGTCGTGACGTAAGAGTTCCACAGCTCGCCGTATGAAATCCTCGTGTGCGGATAAATGATGTCGCGGAGTGCGAGTTCGAGTCCGCGGCCGTTTTTCCCGTCGAGGGCGGAAGAGACATAATATCCCGGCTGCGGCTGGGCCATCGACATCATTGCCGTCATTGCGGAGAAACACAGGAAAAGCAACCGTTTCATCGTAATTGTTAAAAATTTTTAATAAAATTTATTTTACATTTCAAGCGGCTGCAAAGATACTGTTTTTTTATCAAAAGTCAAGAATGTAAAATCACAAGGAATTAATTTCATTTAAGAACACTGCATCCTCATTTGTCATTTGTAAATAAATTTTAATAAATATATGATTACAAATCAGTTGCGAAAAATTTTTCTTCAAGAAAATGATTTGCCATGATAAAAAAACTTAATTTTGCAGCATATCAAGTGACATACGGCGGCCTGATGCCGTGGCGGATTTTGAGAATTCCGACGTTTAAATAAATTTAAATATTATGACAAAAAAACACTACAGTAAATTAACAAAATGTTTAACTTTGCAAACTGATTTTTATGCCGGTAATTTATGAATATTTGGGAATTGTCATCAGTTTCTGGTCAAACGAGCATGAACCCATTCATATTCATGCGGTTTACGGAGAAACCATCATGAAGGTATCTTTCTTTATTGAGGATGGCATAATCAATCAGATAAAATACGAGGATGTGGGATTCAAAAAGTTCAACAAAGCAAAATTGAAGCAACTGAAAGATTTCATTTCTGTTTACCAATACAGCATTATTTATGCCTGGAATCAAGTTTTTGAATTAAACGTCCAGATTCAAAAAGTCAGAATAACAAAAAGGATAAAAAATGGTAATAAAAGCTAAATATCTAAAAGATTATGAAGTGGTTGTATATTTCAGCAACGGGCAGATAAGGCAGATTGATTTATTGCCATTTCTTGAAAGCACAAATCTTGCATTGGTCAAAAAATACCTTGACAAAAGCCTTTTCAAGAATGTCCGTGTGGAATACGGGACGATTTGCTGGGGCGACAACGAGTTTGACATCAATCCACTTGATATTTACAACGGAGTTTTCGAGGCGGCTGACAGCCCTTATATAGCTGAAATTCAAAAGCATTAAAAAGTCAGGCGCGAAACACGCTTCCAATCGTGTTTCGCGCCTGATTATGGATTTTATGTTCAGGGATCTATTCCCTCTCTCTTCCCTTATCTCTCGTCTCTTCTCTTTGCGACCGCATATCCCGCGCCGAGTGCGGTGAGGACGAGAAGACCGCCGCCGAGCGGTGCCGGACAATCGCCTGTCAGACCACCCTGCGGAAGTGTCGGAAGGTCCTGGCTTTCGGAGCGCGAGCCGTCGTCCATGCTGTAGCTGTTGAAGAATCCGTCTGACTGCGCTGTCGCGCCGAACGCCAGACCTAATGTTATCACTATTGTCAATAATGTCTTTTTCATCTTTTGTCTATTTTTTTTAGGGTCATTAGCGACATTAATGTCATCAATGACCCTAAATCTTTTAACTTTCTACTTTATAACTATCTTCTGGGTCATGACGTTTTCGCCCGTCATTTTGACAATGTACGCCCCTGTGATGAGGTTGTCAACCCTGACTGTCTCGCCGTGCACTTCCTTGCTGATGACCACGCGTCCGAGCATGTCGATGAGTTGGAATGTGCCTTCGCCGTTGATGACCAACTCGTTGCCGTTCTGATAGACGAAGCTGATGTTTTCGATGTCGTTCTCCTCTATGCCGTTGCGGTGGAGCTTCACTGTGAAGCGGCCGGCATTGTCTTTCGGCGAAGCCGCGAACTTGTAGCTGTCTTCCATGAGCATGTCAATCTCCTCGCCTGTCATGTTGTCGATGAGGTGGATGTAGTCGAAGTCGTTGTAGCCTTCATAGATCTGCGATGACTTGAGGCTGATTGTGTAGTAGCCTGTCGTCATGGCCTTGAAGTTGACCGGGAACAATGTAATGTTTTCGTCCATGAAGGCTATTGCGAAGTCTTCGCCGCCCTGCGGGATGTAAACTTTCTGAATTTCGGCGTTGATATGGTCGTACTTCGGCAAACCATAGCCTTCGGCGAATGCTGCGTAAGCGCGGTCGCTGTAATTTGCGTTGGCGACGTTGATTTCGATGTAAGCGTAAGCGTTATCGTTAGAATCGCCGCGTTTTGCACCATTATTTTCTATTGCTTCAGCTGGTTTTGAAATTTCAATTGATGATGCACCTTCTGGAACGTTAACAAGGATGCCTGTGTTGCTCGCAACAACTGTAGTAATTGGTTCAGCCTGCCATCCACCTGCACCGTCGAGTGAGTAGTAGCCGACCATTGAAGCACTGTTATCAAGTTCAAAGTTGCTGAATGCAATTGTCTGAGCGAATGGGTTAGAAACGAGGTTCCATCCAGTGTTGACTGAACGATTAACGTTTGCTGTATTGAGTTCGCCGACATATTTCACTGTTGTTGCAGATTGGTTGGAATAGATGTAACCGCGTCCGTTTTCAAGTGTGGTGAAACCAGGTGTGTCGCCTTCCTGACGGTAGTTTATCCAAGTTCCGGCTGTCATGTCAAGATAATATAAATCGTATGTCAATGCGCTCATGCCGTCGGCAGGAATAATGTCCGCAACATAGTTGCCTGTACTACCGTTAATAATAGGTTCTTTGACTGGTGAGCCGATTGTGTACCATTTATCAACTGGTTCGCCAGTGTGCGTGTTACTTGCTTCAATTTGTTTTTTAACGGTTGCCATGACTCCGATATTTTTTTCATTTAAGATGAGCTGTCCGCCATCTTCGATGATGAGGAGTGAAGCGTCAGCATTGCCGAGCACGCCGTTGATGGTGGCAGTTGCATTAGCAGGAACGTTTGCTGCTACGCTGATGTAGTAAGCAGTGTTGGCTTCTGTTGTGGCTTCCGCCAGATTGCCTGAAATGGCGGTGACTGTGGTGCAGAAGTTGGAGAATGAAACCGGCATGAAGAAATACAGCGTTGATGCTGACGCTTCTTCTGATGTAACACCAAATTTTGTGCCGTTGAATGTCATCCATCTTTTGTTTTGGTTGCCATAGATTTTGAAGCCATCGCCTGAAACATGGAATTCGAAAGTGCCATTTTGGTTGCCGTTTGCAACTTTCAAAGCACTGTTGTTCATGTGCAAAGGATTTGTGCCGTTGTTCAATACGATTCCGTAAGTCCCATTATAGTCATCGTAACTTGCGCTCCATACGCAGCCTTCGTAGTTGGTCACAACACCATTGGCGATTGTCAATTCTGTAGCTGATAATTCCGTGCTCAATGCATAATACTTGCCATCCTTCTTACCTGCAACGATGACGTTGTCGCCGGCAACAGGGGCGGTTGATGACAATCTGTATGAATTGCCACCTTTTGTTGCTATTGCAAACACGGCGTACAAAGTCATATTGTTTGTTGGAATTGTTTCTGCGGTAACGTATGTTGGCTCGACATCAGTCAAAGCGACATCGCCTGCGTTCCAGCCTCTGAAGGTGTAGCCGTTGGGTGCGGTTGCTGTCGGAAGGGTTCCGATGGCGTCTTCCGGTGTTACGTAAACTGCTGCTACTGCTGTGGCATCGCCATTGACAACAAAATTGACTTTGTATCTCTTTGTGTAGGTCGCCTCTGCAATTCCGCTATCGTCCATGCCAGCCTTGGTGGCTTTGGCTTTTACAGTTGTTGTTTCTGTGATTGTAAACGGATCTGAATAGGCCTTTTGTGTTGACCAGTCGTCGGTGGTGTAGAAAATGGTGGCACCTTCGGTTGTGCAGGCCAAGGTGATTTTCTGTGAACCAATGAATTCGCCGCCATTAGGAGTGAATGTCGGTGTGGCAACAATCTCAAGGCAACTTGGGGTGGTTGAGTATGAGAAAGATACATTCGAGTAGGTGACGTTGATTTTCTGCAAGCGACAAGTTCGACTTACACTCCATGTTTTGTCCGTGTTTTGGGAACCATTCCAAACTATAGGATTTGAATCACCGGTGGAGAATGTGTAACTGTCTCCGGAAAATGTTAATGTCACATTAGTAATCGTATTTCCGTTGGTGGTAACACTGAAAGAACCACCATTGTAAACTCTTAAACCAGTTCCGGTATCAAAGTATTTAGGGGTGTTGCTCCCACCTGTTGTTGCAGACCATCCAATTCCAGATGTTGCATCCATTTCATCGTTAAATATCTCTTGTGCGTTTTCAAATCCTTGTTCTGAAAAGACATATTCAAAAGAATTAGATGCACCTGTTTGTTTCACATAAACTGCATAAAGTGTGACATTTCCAGTCGGGGTGTAATTACCACCAGCCAGAAGGGTTGGAGCTTCTGTAAAAGTTTCCGATTCGCTCCAGCCGACAAATTGCCATGTGTTGCAATCAACATTCTCAACGGTTCCGAGTGTGATAGAAGAACCTGGTTCAACGATTGCGGCTTGCGGTGCATCGCCGTTGACGGCAACGTAGGTTACTGTATATGGGGAGATGCCTGTTGCGCTCAACACGACTTCAACGTCCAAAGTCAGTCCGCCGCCCGAAATGGTAAGAAGTTCTTCAATAAGACCGTCTTCAACAGGTGTGAAGGTAACGGTTACATCGGTAGAAGTTGCTGACTGGGAAATGGTGGTTGGAGTAACGCTGTATGTCGTTTCGCCCATGGAAAGGCCAACCGTTAAATCACCTGTCAGATTTGCTGTCGTGACGGTGAAGGTCTTTGAAGCCGGTGTGCCGATTGCAACGTTTCCGAAGTCCCATTCAGACGGACTGACGGAGCAGCTCGGGCTTGTGCTTGTTACGTTAATCTCTATGTCGAAGGTGCCGCCGCATGTCGTGCCGTTCAAGTCCTGTGTTGCTCTGACAGTATATGAACCGACGGCATCGGTGTAAATCTCACCAGTGCTTTCGTCAAGTAAAAGATGACTTTCATCACCTGCGATGAGTTCATACGTGATGGTGCCTCCGTTGCCTGTATTTGCAATGGGAGCGAGTGTGGCTTCGGCTTCGCCAGCTGCCAGTTGGAGTTCGACAGGAGTTGTGTATGACAAGGCTGTTGTTGGAGCGGTGCAGAGACCTGTTGCGGTCAAAGTGGCTGTGACATCTTCTGTGAGACCTCCGCCTGAGATGGTGAGCGTGCCGTTCAAAGCACCATCGGTGGTTGCGAAACAAGTGACGAAAACTGCTGTTTCAGTTGCTGTTTGTTCGATAATTGTTGGTTCTACTGAAAAGCCTTCAGAAACTTCCAAGGCCAAATCTTCAGTAAGGTCTGCCGTTGTGACAGTAAACTCAAATTCGTCACTTTCTCCAATTGCTATTTCGCCGAAATCGTGTGAAGTCGGGTCGATGGTGCAGGTGGGAGAGTTTGTGGCCAACTTGTAAAGGTCAACCGGAAGCATGGCATTTGTATAGTCATTTGCATAATTGGCAAACCAAGCACTACTCTTGTTGTATTTCAATTTATTATTCGATGTCCCATTAAGTGTAAAAGCAAAACCTTCATATGCTGAAGTTCCGGTTCCGCCGCTGGTCCATCCTTCAAAGGTTATATTGGCAGAATTGTCTCGGAATCCCATACCTTTTCCGGAAGCTGTTGCTGCCTGATACATGTATTTGCTGTTTCCAACATTTTGGAATGTGCAAGTATTTTCGGTTCTGGTAATGTAATATACGACAGAATTGCTTGGATTCGTAATGGAGTTTTCGTTAATTGTAACATCAACTCCTTCTATTCGTTTGTTGGAATTGGCAGTATTTCCAAGAGCTTTAGTAGTGCCTGCTCCTGTCACTACATAATAACCAGTGGCAAAATCATCTGCGGACGTTATTCTTGTGAACGTTCCGGAATAATTTGCTTGTCCCCACGCCTCGCGCGAGCCCATCATGGCGAAAATCAGCGCCATGGCTGCAATTAAAAATGTAAATTTCTTTTTCATTTTTGTTTGAGTTGTTATTTATTTTTTTAATTTAATTCAATAAAAATCAATCCGTTATAAATAAAGAAAAACCGAATTTCCACCCTTGTTTTGGAAACTGCAAAAATAGGAATTTTTTTTGAAAGACAATGGGAAAATTTGAGAAAAAATTGGTGGTTTCAAAGGGCTGAAAATCTGGTCGCTGAAAGCACTGAAGTCAATTGAGGTCG
>JAUNNU010000216.1 GCA_030537295.1 Bacteroidia bacterium | reverse complement strand
AACAGGCTGCCGCTATCATTTCGGCTCGCGAAAAGATTGTAGATGGTGCTGTTTCGATGGTGAAGATGGCGCTCGACAAACTGAAGGACGAAAACGTCGTTGAACTCGATGAGGAACGTAAGGCCGCCATGGTGAGCAACCTGCTCGTGGTACTCTGTGCCGACGAATCGGCTCAGCCAGTGTTGAATACAGGTAGTTTATATTGATATGGACATCGGTTTTGAAAACATCTTTTTCTTCCTTTTTGGACTCGCTTTCATTGGTTTAGCCATCTATTGCAAGTTCCATCCTGAGAAGAATTTGTATAGGGTAAGTCCCAAGTGGCCTGAGGAAGGACAGAAGAAATTCGCTGTCGCCCTTTATTTTCTCTTCGGCTTGATGGTTGTTGTCGGTGCGGTGCTTTTGTCGCTGTTCCCGTCGTCGAAATATGTTGGGCTTGTAGTTGTCCTGTTTCTGCTATCTGTTACGGTTCTTATGTTGTGGCTTTCGTGGAAATACATCTATTGTCAAGTTGAGAATCGAAGAACCGTAATGTTGGTTGTCTGTTCTATCATGACAGTGGCCTTTGTTGCTTTTGCAATTTATTATATCTGTAGTTTCGAACCAACGGCAGAAATAGAAGCGGCAAATGAAGTGAAAGAAGCAACAGGAGTGGATGAGATACCTGTAAATTCATGGGGACCTGATTTTTTCTTTTGGGCATTAGTTGAATTGCTGGTTTTCATCAGGGTGATATTTTGCCCTGAGAGAACCCGAGTTTTCAAGAATCTGACCGAAGAACAAAAGGCTAAAGCGGATTTGGCCAGTTACCAAAAAGCAAATGCAATACTTCATTTCCTATTGTTTATTATTCTTGTGGCATTTGGAATCATTGCATTGTATGTAAAAATGAGAGATTGGTGTATGTTTATTCCTGTGGCAGTCTTTTTGCCGATTTATTTTATAATGAATCGCAGAATGAAAGCGTATTTGGGAGAGAATTGATTGTTTATAATTTAACTGTTTAATACTATGCTGTTTGCAAATATTTTTGTAGGAGTTTTGATAATCTTGGCCGGAATTCTCTGCTATAAGTTCCCCAATCAGATTAATCCATACGGAGGCATGTCGCCTGAAAGAAAGGCTTTGGTTGACATCGATGGCCTGAGACGAAGCATTTTGTGGATTATGGTGGCTACGGGAATTGCTTTTCTGCTCTTGGCAGTGTTCCATAAATACCTTGCCGCTCATCCTATGCTTGACTTTTGGGCTATTATGGGCATTTGCGTAGCCATGCTTGTGGCCGTGCTGATTGCCATGAAGCGACACAACGGCTGGGGAAAGGACCAGAATGGAACCATTTATACTCATGACAAAGACCGTTCGGTGGTGATTGTTGTTGCGGTTGTCATTTCACTGGCGGCTACAGCCTTTTCGGTGATTGTCTTGGCAAGGGCAAGCAAGTCTTCGCTGATTGAGGTGAAGGACAGTGTGTTGCATATTTCCGGCATGTATGGCCGCGACATCCCAATGGAAGACATTGCCACGATGAAGGTACTCGATGAGATGCCCGTCATGGCGATGCGCACCAATGGCTCGTCGTTCAAGAACAAGAACAAAGGCCATTTCCTGACCACTGATGATGAGAAATGCATGCTGTTTGTCACTTACAACGGAGGCCCGTACATCGAGTTGCGCACGGCTGACGAATTGATTTATTTGAATAGAGAAACACCCGAAGAAACAAAAATGTTAATTGAAGAATTGGAAAAAGCAAGACAATGAAATGAAAAGAGCAATTAAATTCTCGATAGCGGTCTGCCTATTCAGCTGGGCGATGTTTGTTATCGTCCGTTTCGGCTTTGGCTTGACGAGCGAAAAGAGTGCGGTGGGTTTCACCGTTTTCGAGTCCATCTACATGTTTTTCCCGATGCTCACGGCTTTGCTTCTGCAAGTCGTCAAAAAGGAAAA
>JAUNNU010000011.1 GCA_030537295.1 Bacteroidia bacterium | reverse complement strand
CAGTTTTCAAAATATATACACCTTTATTAATATTGTCACAGCTGATGACATTTTCATCGCTTGAAAGTTCCTTTTCAAAGATTTTCCTTCCCAAGACATCAATCACCTGAAGATTTCCTTTCCCGTTGACAATCAAGTCGTTGCCGTTTTGATATGCAAAATTTGAGTTTTGTACTTCGTTTTCGTCATTTCCAAAATTCAATTTGAAACGATTTTCCTTGTCATCTTTTGAGGAATAGAATGTGTAATCTTCGACTAAAAGATTCGTTTTTTCGCCGGTGAATGAGTCTTCAAGTTCGATGAAATCAAATCCGGGAACTTTGGAATTCAACTTGATTGTATATTTGCCCATTTGTTTCGCCTTGAAATTCAGCGACATAGATTTTTCAAAATTGTCATCAATGACAATAGAATATTTTCCGTTTTCTTCATTGAGATACAAAGCCGGAGCTGTCTCGTTCAAGCTGAAGAGTTTCTCAATGTTCATTTCATTTTCCGAGATAGCGAGGGCGACCTCATCCGCGCCGAAGTTCTCGTTCTCGACCCTTATATTAATAAAGGTGTCGTTTTGTTTTTTCATAAACCCGCTTTCCGTGTGTTTGTTGGTTCTTGCGCCGTCTCTCATCACGAGATTTCCCTCCGATGTCGCTTTCACGAAGAAGCCCTGTCCCGGTGCGATGTAACGTGTACCGTGCAATGTCGAGATTCCGCCGCCGCCCTGGACATAGATGCTGTAGTTGCCTTCGTCTTCGTTGTAAATCCACATAACGCAATGACTTGCAGACTCTTTGGTGTCGAATCCGTAAATTCGGCTTCTGTTCCACCCCGTTGTGTCCTCCCAGTCGAGGAAACTCGGGTACGGATTCCCGACGAGGTTGAATCCGGCGTAAGGGTTTTCGCCTTCCTCAACGACATCGGTTTTCGTGAGCGGGACAGTCACAACACCTTGATTGAAAACGCCTTTGTAAGACTTCACGCCGGCGGTCTTGTACGACGCAAGATAACCGCGACCCGGCACGAAACTGAAACTTCCATTCACATCAAGGAAATCGTTGCCGACACTGAAGCCGTCAGTCTTGATGTTGCACCATGTCGCCCTCGTCTCATCCCAAAGATAGAAGTCATCGTCTTTTCCGGGAGCGAAATCACTGTCAATCAATCCATTATATATCACTTGGTCTGTGACAGGCGAAGAGATAAGATGCCAGTCGGGGGCTTTGGGCAATGCCGCGCTGTTGTCGAGATAGGTCTCGAAAGTACCTTGTACTCCCGCCGACAGACTCACCAACGAGCCGACGGAGCTGAATTTTTCATCCCAATAGTTTCCTTTTGCGCCTTGCGGTGCAGCCGCCTCAATCTTTATGCCTGATTCGCCTGCGTTATTCGTGACAGTCTGATTCGCAGCGAGTCCGCTTCCGGCGCCGATGGTGACAGACTGGCCGCTGTTCACCACGATGTCCTTAAGTTCCGTGCTGCCGCCGCCGTATGTCGCATTGTCATCGAAAATCACCTTGCAGTTTCTCAACGGAGGCTTTATCACCGACGAGCCGTTCGACAGCGTGTAACTCTCAATCGAGTTCACATCGCCGCCATGGAATATGTAATTTATTGTGCTCAACTCTATCACCCGCGGATTCAAAGGTGATGCATATATTCTGTTCGGTTTGTATATCAGAGTGTCATTGCAGTCAGCGAAGATGACCCAGTTGTTGTTGTGGTCCAAGACTTTGAATTTCAACACGTCACCGAAATTTCCGTAAATCGCCAGCGCGGCCTGATAAAAGCCTGCCGCCGTCATATTAAACAATGCCTTACCACGGCACTCATCACCGACAAAAGCACCTATCTCATATTGTGCGACCTCCTGTGCCTCGTCGTCAACGATCAACCTCACGAAACCCGTCATGGTAATTTCAAAACCATGATGGTCAACTTTCCATTCAACGTCAACTTCCTGGGCAACCGCGTTGAATGATAGCATCAGCAGCAACACCATCGCACCTTTTTTCATTGATTTTCTTTTCTTTACAGCTGCATAACCAAGTCCGAGGCTGCATAAAACCAGCAGCCCCGAACCCAACGGCAACACAGGGTCATCGTTGTCCATGCCGTGATTCGGCATCGGAGGAGCCGACAATCCGACATCCTCACGCAACTCGACATTCTTCCAATCGTTGAAAAAACCATCTCTCTGTGCAGACGCATCAAAACTCGACAATGAAAGCATCGCCATCGTCAACACGTTTATTATCAATGTTTTATATTTCATATACATATATTTTGTACACAACTATTCAATAAAAAGTTATCCATTTTAAAAAAATGCAAAGGTACATTAAAAAAATGTTTCAAGTCAATATGTAATTTTACTAATTTTTCATAAAAAATAATCAAATGATGTAAAGCAAATCGATAAAATCTTATCTTTGCAAAAATTTATCAAACATGAAATATTTTCTGACAACAATATTGTTTTTTTCAATCTTCAGTGTTAGAAGTCAGACTTCAGACAGTTTGAAGGTGAACATGAAAAATTCTTTCAAAAAAGAGGATTTCGAGCTTTGCCTGTCATACGCAAAGCAGATACTTGACGCCGGCGTTGAGAACAAAGACACGGCGGACATCATCCAAGCATATTACTATCTCGGCTATGCGAGCCAAAAAATCGGAGACATGAATGATGGCATGAAATATTCGACACTGTGTTACGAACTCGCCTCCGCCATCGACGACAAGGAAATCGTCAGTTCTGCGCTCAACAACATAGGCAACATCTACATGGTAAACAAGCAAGACAGCGTCGCCTTGGTTTATTTCAACAAAAGCCTAGAGATTGAGCGGGAATTAGGCCGAAAGCAGAATCAAGCCACAAGACTTGGCAATATTTCAAGCGCATACATCAAACTCGGCGAACTCGACAAAGCCCTTGAAAGTGCGAAACAAGGCCTTGAACTCGACCTCGAAATAGGAAGGAAAGACAAGATCGCCATTCGCTACAACCAATTGGGCAACGTGTATCTTTTCATGAAAAAACCTAACGAAGCACTTGATTGTCAGAACAATGCATTTGAATATTTCAAAAAAGCAGGCAGCAACTACGGCATGGCCATAACGTCCCACGCAATAGGCGACATTTACGACCAGATGTTAGATTATCCCTCATGCAAACACTATTACCTGCAAGCTCTCGACTATGCCCAAAAGATAAACAACCGCCTTCTCATCGAGAAAATCTACAAATCGCTTTACGGTTTCTCACGGAACTTCGAACCTGCATTTTCATTGAAATATTACGAACTTTACACCGCCCTGAAAGATTCAATTTTCGACGCCGAAAACAGGCAGCTGCTGCAAGATTTCCAAGTCAAATATGAAAGCAAAAAGAAAGAACTCGAAATCGAACGTCAGAACACCGCCATCAGGGAAACAAAAGTGGAATTCAGAGTGACGATGATTTTGATTATCTTGTTGACAATCATAATAATTTTATTGATAATTTACATCAAATCGGTCAAAAACAAACAACATATTCTGTCAAATATCAACGAGATAAAAGACAGAATGCTCTCGATAATTTCACATGACCTGAAAAACCCGGCCATCGCCGAACGCAACGTACTTTACCAACTGAAAAAAAATCACAAAAACCTGCCTGACGAAGAAACCAACAAGATTCTTGACACCGTAATCAATTCGTCGGAGACACAAATCGGCCTGCTCAACAACCTTTTGGAGTGGACCCAATTACAAATCGGAAAAACCGAATTCGCCCTGATCAATTTCGATTTAACATCATGCATCAAAGACAACATAGCATTGTTTTACAATCAGTTATCAATGAAAAACATTTCTATATCTTTCGATGAAAAAGAGAAAAAAATGGCTTTTTCCGACATCAACATCATATCGACAGTGGTCAGAAATCTCATCAGCAACGCCATAAAATATTCTCATGAAGGCGGGAACATTGAAATAACAATCACCGATTATTCTCCCGAGAAGTACAAAGTTGCAGTCACCGACCACGGCATCGGAATGCCGCAATCAATCATTGAAGATCTGAGGTCAGAATACAAAGTCAGCACGAGACCTGGGACTTCAGGCGAGCCAGGGAACGGAATCGGCCTCGGAATTTGCAAGAGACTGCTTCTGCTCATCAAAGAGGCACCTGAAATAGAAAGCGAGACCGGCAAAGGCAGCACTTTTTCATTCACTTTGAACAAAAAACAACAATGACAACGCCATGGAAAAAATCAAAGCAATAATTGTTGACGACCACCCTTTGGTAAGAATGGGAATCAAAATGGAGCTGACATCCACCGACAACATCTGTGTCATCGGCGAGGCGTTTTCCGGATTGGAACTGCTCAAACTGCTTGAAAACACAACCCCCGACATCGTGCTCCTTGACATCTTAATGCCCGAAATGTCGGGTATTGAAGCGGCAAAAATACTGAAAGAGAAACACTCCGACATCAAAATACTGATAATCTCCGCCGAAAGCACCGAAGAAACCATCACAGCACTCATCGGACTCGGAGTTGAAGGGTTCATAAGCAAAAACGCAAAACCAAACGAAATCGCAAAAGCAATCACAAGCATCATCAATGGCGACAATTATTACGGCGACGGATTTTCAAATCTTTTGTATAAGATTAATAACGCGAAACTTGATGAGAATACTATTGAACTTACATCACGCGAAAATGAAATAGTTCAACTGCTTTGCGACGGACTTTCCGCAAAGGAAATCGCAGCCAAACTGTTCATAACGCACCGAACCGTAGAGCTTCACAAAGAGAACATCTTCAAGAAATTAGGTTTCAGGAACTCCATCGAGTTAGTGAAATACGCAATAAAAAACAAAATCGTAGAGATCTGAACCACGACTAATGCACAACAATTTTTGCGACTCTCACGGAATTTCCATCTGACAACTCAACGACATAAGTGCCTTTCGCAAAATCACTTACGTTCACTTCCTCTTCCGCTGAAACATTCACTTTTGAATAAATGATTTTTCCGTTTAAGTCAAAGATTTTCAATTCGTTATTTTCAGAAGTCATATTACTTACAACAAAATAATCGCATACCGGGTTTGGGCAGATGAATAAATTTTCGTTGTCGTTTTCCTCAACACCGTCATAAAAATAAAGATTCGCAGTCAACTCAACATTTTCAGTCACGACGAATGAATATTCAGTCTCCGCTGAAACCACCTGACCATTTACGGTCCAGTTTTCAAAGTGCCAGTGTTCATTCGGAACCGCGATCACGGTGCAATTCGAGCCATGACCGTAAGTGCCGCCTCCACTGACCGTCGCCGAGTTGTCCGGACTTGCGGAAACCGACACTTCATATTGATTTAATTCAAAATTAGCGACAAAGTAATGATTTTCAGTCACTTGAAAAGAATAGACATTTTCTGTTGCAACGACATTTCCATTTTCCATCAGGTTCACGAAAGTGTAGCCCTCGTGCGCTTTCGCCTCGATTTCGCAGGTAGCACCTTCAGCGTAAGTGCCTGTGCCAGAGACTTCTCCGGAATTTTCCGGAGCAACGGAAGCGGTTATCTCATACGTTGTCGGTTCTATTGTCGAAAACGCAAACTCAAACGGATTGTCGATGTCTCCCTCCTGCCCGTTGATATGGAACACCATGAAACTCAACGATTCCATTTCCGGCTCCGCACCTTGCTGATGGTCGTAAACACGGAAACTGATTTCGTTGCCTTCATTGCCGTAGATCATCAGGAAAATGAAATAACGATCGAAATTGCTGTTGTACATCGCGATTGAGCTTCCACGGCATTCGTCGCCGCAGAAAGCGCCAATCTCCAAATTTTCAGAACGTTGCTCCACCCCGTCAAATTTCACGACACCAACGGAAATCATGTTATTTTCATATTGGTAAGGATTTGGTTCCCAATGATTTGCATTTAAAACAAAACACAAAAACATCGACAAGACAGCGAACAGGTATTTTTTCATAATCTTAAAATTTTGATGCAAGCTCCTTAAACATTTTCCCTCTCTCCTCGAAATTCTTGTATTGGTCATAGCTTGCGGCAGCTGGGGAGAGCAGGCAAACGTCGCCTTTTTCCGCCTTGTTTTTCAATATCGAAAACGCTTCCTGAAGGTTACAGAAAACATTCATATCACCTTGATAACCAACATTTTTCAACATATCGAACATTCTTTTTCCGGCATTTCCGGTAAAAAGCAGATGTCTGACAGGATTTTTTTTCAGATGTTCGACCAACGGTGTGTAATCGATTTCACGGTCAAAGCCGCCGAGAAGCAGAAACTTGACATCTTTAATTGTGTTCAGCGCAGCAATCGCCGCCTGCGGAATCGTGGAAATGCTGTCGTTGTAAAACGTGACGCCGCCGAAAGTCCCGACCAATTCCTGCCGGTGTTCCAAAGGCTCAAACGTGTAAAGATGCGGAATCAGTTCATCAACGGGTATGCCGTAAGCGTAGCAAGCGCACAAAGCCGCATTGATATTCAACCTGTTATGTTCTCCATTTAGCGAAACTTTATCCCAATCGATGTCATAATTGTAATATTCAAAGTTTATCGTGTGCGCCAACGAATCCGCAAACTCAAACGAAAAATCCTCCTTGGTAACAGCCCAATCTTTGTCTCCCATTTTTTTGATAATGTTCAACTTGGCATCGCAATACGCCGCAAATGTCCCGAAATGGTCGAGATGTTCCTCAAAGACATTAAGCAAAATGCCGATGTGAGGACTGCGATGTATGTATTGCAATTGATGTGCAGAAAGTTCAAATACTATAATGGAATTTTGCGTTAATTTTTCAATAATATCAAAGACCGGGACACCGATGTTCCCGACCAAAAAAGCATCCCTACCCGACTCTTTCAGTAAATGATGTATCAAAGTCGAGGTCGTGCTTTTGCCTTTCGTTCCTGTCACACCGATTATTCTGTCATGAAATTCTTCAAGGAACAAGTCGGTCTGTGACGTTATCTTCGACAGGTCAACGTCTTTGTCTTTCAGAGAAATTCCAGGTGTTTTCAGCACAATATCAAAATCATTTATCGCATCAAGGTAATTTTCGCCGGAATAAATTTTTATCCTTTCAGCATTCAAGCCACTCATTGCCAATGCGTTACCATCAGCGACTCCGACAACTGCATGAGGCAGATATTTCTGAATGAATGCCAACGACGAGCGACCTTCACGACCGAAGCCGAGGATTAGGATGCTTTTCCCCCTTAACTTCTTGAAAATGACATTGATTTTAACCATATAATTCCTCCTTCAGGATTTTTTCAAACAAAAACGGTAAATTATGTTGACTGTCAAACTGACAGATAAAATCCTTCACGGTGACACTTTGCGTCAACTCAACATCTCCGATAATCGTATCTTTCAGATTATCATCACTTTGGATACAATTATTTACACAAGCACGCACTTCTTCAACAGTGCCGACACATTCAAACGGTTTCACCTCCGCCGTGCCGTCAAGTTTCTCCAAAGTTGCTCTTAACTCTTTGTCTTTCAATAGATCTTTGCCAAAAATCCCCGTCAGCCTTGCTCTTGAGATAAACGGCGACAGCGCGAGCCATGTGAAAAGACATTTCGGGCATTTCCCGCACCAGGAATCAGTTTTCGAGCCAGCGTTGCAGCTTCTGAAAACATCGTGATAAGCCTCCGCCTTGCTGAAAAGTTTCGCAATCTGAAGTTCGTTCAGCGGCCGCAAAAAGCTAAAATATTGAATATCAGCATTTATGTATTTAGAGACGTAACTTCTGAAATCGTTTTCAAAAGCGATTGACTTGCTATATTGATGATTTATTTCGGTGTCGGGGACGGTCGGTTCGTTTGCCGACGACTCGTTTGACAATGCTATATATTTGTTTTTTGTCGCGAAACCAATTAAAATCGTATAGAAAGCAAGCATCGCCGAGAACGGAGTGTGGCCGTTGAGATAACCTTGTCGATTCATTTCAAGCATTGTCGGGTCAAGGGTACGTTTTATCACCGCGACATCGTTTTCATCAAAACCGGCGGCTTTCACGCAGTCACGCGTCGCGCCTCTCGGGTTGATAATCAACGGGATAATTGTCATTTTTTTCCTCAACGCCTCCAAAGTCACCACCGAGTCCTTGCCGCCGCCGACAGGAACCAAAGCCCGTTCTTCAAAGCCGAACCTGACATCTTCCGACTCCGCTTTCTTCATCGAATCCGACTCCATTTTCATGAAGTTCTCAAAATCGGCATCAATGCCATTTACATAGAAAAACTCGCCCAAACCATTGAAATACAGTTTTCTCCACCATCTAATCTGTTCATCGTCAAGATGATACGGCTTTATTACTACCTTTCTCGGACAAGCAATCTTCCAGTAACTCACGAGTTCTATCATCCCGATGTTGAAAACCACGACATCAAGAATCTCTTTTGGTATTGATTTCCAATCATAAAACGAGCGGGAAGGAATTTCAAAACAAGGATGGAACTCTATTGAATCGTCATTTTCTGATGAATTATTTTCAAGCGAAAAATTAAATTTTGCAAAAAAAATCCCGCCCTTCCAAAAATATTCGTAATTTTGGAAGCAGAAAAACGCAAATTTCTCTCTGAGAAAATCAAATTTTGCTTGGTTTGACATAGTTATTATCAATTGTAAATCAAATACACGAAACGTGCAAAGTTATAAATTAAATCTTAATATGTAACAAATATTTTCAAAATTTTGTATAAAATTTTACAGAAAAAAGCATATAGAACGATGAATTTTGACAGATTATTCGAGATAAAAAGCAACACACTTGAGGTGAAATCCGGTGACATACTGATTTCCGAACCATTTTTATCAGATTTTTACTTCACACGGTCGGTCATCTTTCTTGTTGACCACAACGAAGAAACAGGCAGTCTCGGAGTCATCATCAACAAACGTTTATCATTGAAAATCAACGATATAATTGACAATTTCCCACAATTCGACGGCAACGTTTATCTTGGCGGGCCGGTGGCGACCGACAGCATTTTCTTCATTCACACCCTCGGCGTGATGATTCCAGATTCAATCGAGATTCGCAACGGAATATTCTGGAGCGGAAACATCAACGCAGTCAAGGCACTGATTCGGGAAGGTCTCGTCACGAAACACGACATCAGATTTTACATCGGATATGCCGGATGGGACGCAGGGCAACTCGTTTCAGAGTTGAAACGCAACTCCTGGCTTGTCGGCGAGATGCCATCAAAGCTGATTTTAAGGACAAACCCAGCTAAAATGTGGCCTGACTTCGTTGAAAAAATGGGCGAAAAGTACAAGTTTTGGAACAAATTCCCCATCAACCCCAACGACAACTGAATCATTTCACAGCCTCGTAGAACAACTCATGAATCTTTGTCCTGATGTCGTTTTGCGCCAGCTTGTTGTTTGAAGCATCCGGATAGACACGATTCGACAGAAAAATCATAATCAATTGATTTTCAGGATCTGCCCATGCGAAAGTACCCGTAAAACCTGTGTGTCCGAAGCTCGCCATCGACGATTGTTTCGCCGGTGTATAAAATTTCACTTCCGGGTCAACTTCAGGTTTGTCGAATCCTATTCCGCGTCGGTTCATGTTTTCGACAAACGGTGCCGAAGTGAATTTCTCAATCGTATAATCCGAGAGAAATTGTTTTCCATTTGCATATCCTTGATTTATAAGAAGTTGCATCAAAACAGCGAGATCGCGGGCATTGGCGAACAATCCGGCATGACCGCTGACGCCGCCGAACAGAGCCGCCGCTTGGTCATGGACATCGCCTTGAAGCTGCTGTTTTCTGAAAGTGACATCGTTTTCCGTCGGGGCAATCTTACTTAACTCAATATGATTCAATGGTTTATAAAAAATATGATTCAAATTGAGCGGCTTATAAAAGTTCTCCTCAAGATAACTTTCGAACGGTTGGTTCGTCAACAATTCCACGATTTTAGGAAGATAATAGAATCCCAAATCGCTGTATTTATATTTTTTTTCGCCAAGACGCGAAACCGAAACACTGTCAAACAATTGATAATCAAAGTCATTTTCAAGATACAGACCTTTTGCCACCCTAACTGTATGATTCTCATCAATATTTGTCCTGTAAAGATTCATGTCAGGATTTCCGTCTTTGAGCGTGAACTGATACAACGGAAGCCACGGCGTAAGTCCCGCCTGATGAGTCATTATCTCAATGATTTTCAAGTCACCTTTGTCGGTATTTTTCAGATACGGCAAATAGTCGCCGAGCGTTGACTCCAAACTGATTTTGCGTTCATCATACAACTTCATGACTGCGAAAGTGGTCGCAAAAAGCTTCGTAAGAGAAGCGATGTCATAAACATCATCACTATGAACCGGGATTTTTGAATCGTAAGTGAACGAACCGAAATTCTTTTCATATATTATTTTGCCGTCTTTCAATGCCAGAATCTGACAACCTGGATAAGCACCGATTTCAATGCCGTTCAACGCAATAGAATCGATTTTACGAGTGAACTTATTGTTAATCAATGATGTTTTCAACGTTTCAGGAGAAAGTATGTCTTTGTAAGTCAGGCCGAAACCAGCCTTATACTTCTTATTCACAGTGACAGGCAGCTTACCCGACGGGCTTGACGTGCCGACAAGAATATCAGAAATAGATTTAACAACCTCTTTTCTGTCTTCATAGCCAATCAAAACAGCCACCGGATCGTACTTGAACTTGAATTTACTATATGCATACGGGCACGCATACAAATTAAATATTATTTTATTATTTTTTGATATTTTCTCCACAAATTCAATAGTTTCCTTTTTGATTCCGAAGTTACTTGCCGCGTATATCGACGTGTTTTTGATGTTTACAATCACGTAGTCAAAACTTTTAAGTTTCTTGACGATTTTATCAGTTTCTTTTGAATTAATTTCAGGATCAATTTTAAATTCGGAAACATTCAAACCATTATCTTTCAATGTTTTATACATGACATTGTCATTTCCGACAGTCACAATGGCAATCTTTGAATCCTTATTCAGAGGCAATGTCTCGTTTTTATTCTCCAACATCGTAACCGCTTCATTATAAAGCCTTTGCCTGAAACTATAATATTTTGCAAGGTTGATGTCGTTTGACACAGACTTAAGAGGCTGTGGTTCTGTGTCATTCAAACCCATGCGATATTT
Source organism: Bacteroidia bacterium (assembly GCA_030537295.1). Taxonomy (GTDB): domain Bacteria; phylum Bacteroidota; class Bacteroidia; order Bacteroidales; family F082; genus Limimorpha. The sequence continues at coordinate 25,157 of JAUNNU010000011.1, read as the reverse complement.
CACTCGCAGAATTTTTTTGCAGCTCTCCTCGATTCTCTTCGACACCGCTTTATTATCAGAGGAGGCAACGATATATTCTATTGTTTTTTGAGGATTTACGGGCATAAGCAGCACGTCGATTCCGGCAAGCAAGGCCTGAAGCCCGACCTCGTCGGGAGAAACCGACTTATAAGCACCCTTCATTTCCAACGCATCGCTGAAAACGAGTCCGCTGAAGTGCATGTTTTCTTTCAGAAGTTCTGTCACGACAGTATGCGAAAGCGACGAAGATTTATTCGGAACCGGCTCAATAGCAGGCATATACAGATGTCCGACCATTGCACCGACCACGCCTTTATCTATCAGATATTTAAAAGGATACAACTCCGTTTTTTTGATTTCTTCGAGCGACTTGTTGATTTTCGGAAGCGTTTCATGAGAGTCGGTTTTAGTGTCACCATGCCCTGGGAAATGTTTCATTGTCGGCAGCACGCCATTTTCCTGAAGAGCCAGGGCGTATCTCGCGCCGCGCTCCGCCACCTGTTTCGGGTTTTCGCCAAAACTCCTCATTCCAATGACAGGATTTGAGGCTTCGTTATTGACATCAACATCAGGCGCAAAGTCGATATTTATTCCAAGCCGACGGCACTGTTCGGCGACCTGGACTCCCATTTCCGTTATAAGTTCTTGATTCTGAATAGCACCAAGCGTCATCTGATACGGATACGAAAGTCCGTCATTGAGACGCATTCCAAGTCCCCATTCCCCGTCTATTGCGACCATCAACGGCAAATCCGAAATCGACTGGTACAAATTCGTCTGTTCAAGCAAGTACTCCGAATTTGTGCGGAAGAAAGTCACGCCGCCAATGCCATAATCTTTGATAAGTGATTGAATTTCAGGAAGACAATCTTTATTTGGATAGTTCACTCTCACATTAAGCAGCTGCCCCACCCTACGTTCCACGCTCATCGAATTATAGACCGAATCAACCCAGCGGTCTTCATCGTTTTGCGAAAAAACAGCGAAACAAAAATTCAATATAACTATTGATAAAATATACTTTTTCATTTTCATTACTATTTTATTATTTCTTCAATATTTTCAATACTAAATGGTTTGGCAATTATTATTTTATTTTTGTCCAACAGAAAAACAGAAGGCATCATGTCAACTGCATAATCGTTGACAATCTTTGAGTTCCATTCTTCTCCGTCAAAGATTGTAATTCCGTTGATTTTCGACTTCCTGATCAACTTTCGGACTGTTTTCTTATTACCGAGAACGCAGACGTTCACAAAGGCAACATCTTGTTTATCAATCAAATACGTTCCAATTTCTTTTATCAGTTCCCTGCAATGAGGGCAATTTGCCGACCAAAACATCATAATCGTATATTCAGAATTGATTTTTTCGAGGTCAAATTCATTTCCATCAATCGTAACAGTCTGAATATCAGGAGCTTTAGAGCCTATTTTCACCCTGCAATACGACTCTGCAATTTTATTAAGTTCATCAAATTCATCTTCATTCAATCCAAGAGTTTCGACATAAGGCAGCCGCATCATATAATCGACAAGCTGATTCACGCCAAGTTCCGAAAAACCATATATAAGATATTGATATACAAACTTATACATTTCAAAACCAGGACAATGCGCCAAAACATTGTCAACAGCCAGAATCACATCATAAACCTGCTCCCGATCTGATTTTGTCGTATCCTGGCAAGAAGCGATGTAATCCATTATGCCGGAAGTGAGTTTTTCGCTCCCGATTAACGTTGTGTCATTGAAGTCAATCGCATCAAGCAAATCAGCTTCTGTCTGCCCGTTCGCGATTGAACAGACAGACAGAAACAATGTGATTATCAAATATTTAAGTTTCAAACTAAAGTTCCTTTATTCTAACGTTTCTAATTAGGAGACCTTCGCCGTGTCCACAGAAACTGATTTTTCCGGATTTGTTGAACAGACCCGGATGGTTGTTCTGATCGATTGTCCCTGACGTTGCGCCTTTCTTCCCTTCCGGGGCGACGTTTCGTCCGTTGCAGGCTTTTCTGATGTCGCCGTCAACGATGACTTCCCCATTGACAGTCACGCGGATATGGTCGCCTTTAGCATAGATTTCTTCGGTGTTCCAGGTGCCGAGTTCAGGAAACACGATACGTTTTGCAGGAATCACGCCATAGACAGAACCGTGAACCTGATATTCGCGGAGACCGGCATAAATCGGGTCATCGTGGTCAAGAATCTGGATTTCCATACCATAATACGCTGCGTCGGCGTGCATTGGGGTTCTGATTCCGACTCCGTTGTTGACACCGGGACGTGTAAAACAGAACTCAAAACGATACACGAAATCGCCGTATTCTTTTTCTGTATAAAGATTGCCTTCGTCACCATAATCCGCTGAAACATAGATATTTCCATTCTGAACAACGTAATCGGTCTTGTCGCCGACCCACTGATCGAGATTTGTTCCGTCAAACAAAACCACGAATCCCTCGGCTTTCTCTTCATCAGAAAGCTCGAACTTCGGAGCTTTAGCTATCTTTTTCAGATGCTCGTCAATCTGCGTGCGTTTGTACATCGCATCACCGTCATTGAGTATGTCTTTGATTTTCAGCAACAATTCTGTTATTTCCGTACCATTCAGCTCAGGATGTTTAGTCGCAATATTCAAAATCGTGTTTGCAGCACATTGAGCTGTTTTTTCCTCTTCGAGATAATATGATGCCAAGATAATGCCCTGATAAGTCTGCGTCGCTTCTATATTCTTGAGTATCAAGTTTTTAATATCATCATTCGGATTCAGTCCAAGTACATTTCTGTAGGCGGTGAGTTTATCAACAGGAGACATATCTGACTTATTTATCAGAACGATATAATGAGTCAAAATCTTATCACGGTTTGCGACATCATTCATTGCGATGTCGAACAATGTCGGGGCAATCGATGGATTATCCACTGTCAGCAATGCCTCAAGTGCCTGATTACGAGTTGCTTTAGACTTATATCCATCTTTCAGTTTCATAATGCTCAGATCGTCTCCGAAATAAGCAAAGACCCTGTAAAATCTCGTGAGTTTCGCAGGTTCGACGTACTTAAGAAGTGAAACGAAATTCGCCTTTGACTTATCATTGGCGTATGCCATTGACTTCATTATCGCATCTTGGACATCCTTCACATATTTTTCGTCAACATTCACGAGCATTTCACGCAAATAATCCGCAGTATTAGCATTTGAAACACCCTTCAAAGCCTTGAATGCAGCATCCTTAACTTGCTGATTATCATTATTTAAAAGTCTTCTGACAGTATAAACCTGATTGATATATGTACGAGATTCAAACACACTCAAAGCACCGACGATTTGCTCATTTGTACCTTTCAACGCTTCAGCAATCATGACATCGCAATTGTTTTTTGTAGTAATCACAGCCGATTTCAGGACAGGCTGATAATTTGTTCCGAAAAACGGCACGAGTTTCAGCATCGCATCATTATCGCCAATCTTGATTATAGATTGTATAGCCTCACAAACCACAAGTGAATCTTTTGAATTCAATTGATTTACAACATATTCCAATTGAGTTTTGTCACCGACTTCACCAAACCAGTTTATCGCTTCAACATCATGTTTTCCATTCATGTTTTTCACAACTGTTGCGAAAACCATAGAATCAGCTATTGGTTTCAAGACTTCGAGAGCGGCCATTCTCACCTGTATATTCTTATCTTTCAATGCATTGCAGAATACATCAGTATAATTATCCCCACCAATTTTGGAAAGAAGATTCAATCCATCAATTTTAATGTTTGCATTTTTTGATTTCAAAAAAATCTTAGCGGCAGGCTCAACAAGTTCTGTTTTTCCCATGTTCGCAAATTTGTCAAGCAACCTGATGTAGGATGCGGTGACATCAGTCGCATCATAATTGAATTTTGCTGACTTTGCTTTGCTATAGAGCAATGTCAGAGATTTTTCAGTTCCAACGATTGACAGAGCATAGTAAATCGCCTCTTGTGTTTTGGCATCAGCGCCGTCGAGCCACTGAATCAGCATATCTTCACAACTTCCAACTCTCTGATTTGCAATGGCATATGCGACAATACACCTTTGATTCGCATCACAATTCTTTGCGATTTCCTCAACATTTTGTCTTGTTCCCGGAATCGATGCCAATGTCTGCACCGTCACTTCAAAGAGGTCGTTGCTTTCAGCATATTTCATCAATCTGTCAGCGTCTCTTGCATCGCCAAAATTCTGGAACAACGAAATAAGACATGCTTTAACTTCTTCATTTTCAACTACATCTAACGCTTCAAACAGTCCGTCTGACAGGATTTTTTTATAAAATCTGTTTTGTGGGTCTGAAACGAAATCGCAGAGTCCGTCAAGAGCGTATTCGATTTTCGCGTTTCCGCCTATAGAAGCAGGTTTCAGCATTTTCGCCAAATCCGTGATACTTTCAGGACCAATTTCAATGATTTCCAACATCAATTTATTTTCAGTGTCTTTGTCACTGGCTGGCAGCGAATTAAGAGCATCAGCGATGATTGTGGAAGCGACGCGGTTTCTTTCATCAGTCTGCGCATTAATTAAACAAGGTGTCATCAGTAACAAAACGGCAACAGCCAATATGTTTTTCACGATTTTATTCATTTTCAATAAATTTTTAAATTTCACTTGAATCTTTAAATTTTTGAATCTTTAAATCATTAGATTTTCCACGGATTTCTCATCGGTTGGTTAATCAGTTGATTAGCAGCGTCATCGCCGACAAAGCGTAGGCTGACGGGGTCGAATTTCAGGTTTCTTCCGAGTCGAAGGGCGCAAACGCCCATGTTCACTATCGTTGAGGAGCGGAATCCATTTTCCTCGTTGAGTGCGAATTTCTGGCGGGTGCGGACGCATTCGAGGAAGTCGGTGCGTTGCGGTTCCGGATTCGGGAAGTCGAGAAGTCGCTGCATGACATTAGGAATCGTGCATTCAAAGCCTTTATACACTTTTCCCTTAGGGCCTTCGATATAAGGCGCTTTCGGGTCGCCGTTGTCTTCGCCTTCGAGAATAATCTGGCAGCCGTCGTCGTAAGTGTATTTTATTGAACGCCAAGTACCTACGGCATCAGGATGCTGTTGTGGCGCATCGACTTCGACCAGCACCGGCGATGTGTTGTCCTTGCCCAAGATGTACTGAACCGGGTCGATGTAATGCTGTCCCATGTCGGCCAACCCGCCACCGTCATAATCCCAGTAGCCGCGGAAAGTCTGATGGGTACGATGCTCGTTATATGGTTTGTAAGGAGCCGGTCCGAGCCACATATCGTAGTCGAGGTTTGACGGAACTATCTGAGTCTCAAGGTTTTCCTTTCCGACCCAGAAGAATTTCCAGTTGAAGCCTGTATGTCCGGAGATTGTCACTTTGAGCGGCCAACCGAGCAGTCCGCTGTCAACGAGTTTCTTAAGTGGTTCCACCGTCGTGCCGAGTCCGTAGAACGTGTCTTTAAAGCGGAACCATGTGTTGAGACGGAATATCCTTCCGTTTTGTTTCATGGCTTCCATCACCTTCTTGCCTTCGCCGATGGTGCGCGTCATCGGTTTCTCGCACATCACGTCTTTGCCAGCATTTGCTGCCTCTACCGACATGATGCCATGCCAATGAGGAGGTGTCGCGATATGCACTATGTCAACATTTGGATCGTGAATCAGGTCACGGTAGTTATGATATGTCTTGACTTCAATGCCGAGTTGGTCTTTTGCCTGCAGCCTCGCCGCATCGAGATGCTTTGAATCCACATCGCAAATCGCTGTCAGACGGCACGATTCATCATTAGTAAAATGCAACGACGAGCGTCCGATGCCGCCTACGCCAATGATTCCTTTCGTCAATTGATCACTCGGTGCGATATGACGTTCGCCACCAAGCACCTTGCTCGGCACGATGCTGAAAAGAGCGAAGCCACCCATCGCAGTCAGAAATTCTTTTCTTTTCATGGCTATATATTTAATTTACAATATTTTAACAATAATTACAAACAATTTTTATTGACTTGAAAAATTTTACAAAGATAACATTTTTTGCCAAACCACAACATATTTTAAAAATCTTCCAATCAAAAAAACTCGTGCAACTCATGTTAAAAAACTCGTGTAACTCGTATCAAAAAATTCCTTAATTTTGCACCGATTTTTCAAATTATGAAGACAAGCATTTCGACAAAAGAAATCTGGCGCATTGCGATTCCGATTATGATTGGGAATCTTGCGCAAACGCTCATCACTTTCACCGACACGGCGTTTCTCGGACATCTCGGTGTCGTCGCGCTCGGAGCCTCGATGATGGCGGGGCTTTTCTATTTCGTATTCACCACGATGGCGATGGGCTTTGCCATTGGCATTCAGATAATTGTGGCCCGCAGGTTCGGCGAGCGACAATATGAAAAAATCGGAAGCATCTTCCAGCACGGAGCGTTTTTCATTTTCCTTTTCGGAATAATTCTATTCATGATAATGAGAATTTTTTCGAGTTCACTGTTAGATTTCATCGTTGACTCCGAGAACATCTACGCCGGCGCAATGGAATACATGAACTACCGTCAATACGGCATTATCTTCGTGTGTTTCAATTACTTATACCGCTCGCTTTACGTCGGTTTATCAAACACCAAGGTCATCACTTTCTCGACAATCATCATGGCGACGGTGAACATCATCATGGACTACGCCTTGATTTTCGGCAAGTTCGGGCTTCCAGAAATGGGCATCGGCGGCGCGGCTCTCGCGTCATTCATGGCCGAAGTCACCGCCACGGTTTTCTTCACATCATACACTTACATCGTTTTAGGAAAGAAAAACTACGGGCTTTTCAAACGCCATCATTTTGATAAAGACTTGACATTCAACATCTTCAAGATAGCCGGCCCGACGATGTTCCAGAAGCTGTTCTCATTCAGCGCATGGTTTATCTTCTTCATCTTGGTCGAGAAAATGGGTGAGGAAGCGATTGGTGTCTCATCAATTGTACGAAGCGTTTACATGATAATGTTCATTCCTGTTTTCGGATTTCTCTCGACCTCGAACACATTGACGAGCCGAATCATCGGAGCGGGACATCCTGACGAGGTCATGGGCACGCTGTACAAGGTGACGCTCAACTGTATTTTATGTTGTATCCCGTTCATTATCATCTGCGCAATCTTCCCGATGAGTGTGATGAGAATTTACACTGAAGACATCGCGCTTGCCCGGCTCGCCATTCCTTCCATCTATGTCATTTGCGGTGCCATCGCTTTCCAGGCCATCGGAAGCATCTTTTTCGAAGCCGTTTCCGGAACCGGCAGCACCAACGCAGCACTCTGGCTTGAGTTCGGTATCTTATTGATTTACATCGGGTTCATTTGGATGATGACACATTTGACGACAAAAGTGGAACTTGTCTGGACCTGCGAATACGTCTATGGAGCACTGATTGCAATTGTTTCGTTCCTTTACGTGAAATACGCCAACTGGCAGAAGAAAAGGATTTAATAAATCTCAAAACTCCACGCCGCCGTTGACTTCAAGTCACTGTATTTCAACGGAGTTGTGTCGATAATCATCTTGCCGTTTTCGTATCGCCAAGGAAGAATCTTGTCACATCCAAGCATAGTCACTTTCACGTTTTCAGCAGGTTTTGGAATGTTCAAAATCAGCTCATCCTGCGGAAATTCAATGGCGATTGCGTACAACGCACCGTCTTTTGTAGTGTAACAGACGTATGGCTGCATACACGAATAAACCGCATCAAATCCAGTATCAGTTTTGAAAATATGTTTTTCTTCATCTTTGGATGAAACATATAGTTTTATCATTGCATTTACGTTAATCTCTTGATATTCAACCTTTATTGGATATGAAACGCCTTTTTTCAATTTGATTTTCCCAGTTGTAAGATTCTTTGTTTCAGACTCTTCGGCATTACTTTGCGACTCTTCATCGGCAGCTTTCACGTAGTCAATCACGATTTCATCACCTATTGTAACTTTCACATTATCATCAACTTCAACATCAAAGGTATAGACGTCGGTCTTTTCAGATGTGAAAGTGCCGGTCCAGACTGCGTTGAAGTTATCACAACTTATCAGTTTGTCGGGCGAGTTTCTCACCCAGTCGAAGTCAATCGTTTCATCGTGACGGCTAACGGAGACAGGTTTTTCGTCGTTGAATTTCGGCTTGCCGTCAACAAAGAGCGGTCTTGTGTCATAAATCGCTTCTCCATTGATTTGCAGCCACTTGCCTAAATCGATGAGGCGTTCTTGTTGCAGTAGCGGGATGATGCCGTCGGCAGCCGGGCCAACGTTGAGGGTCATTCCGCCGCCAGCGGAGACGAGTTGCACGAAATGCCGTATCAGCTCGTCGGATGTGAGGTAATTTGAGAGCGGTTCGTTTCTGTTCAGTCCGAAGGAGCGTCCGAGTCCGCGGCATTCGGCCCAAGGTCGGTCGGTCGTCGTGATGCCGGAGCTGTATTCCGGTGTCCGGAAGCCGTGTTGACAGCCGGAACCCCAACGGTCGTTGACGACAGCCTCATCGCCGACAAGGTTGTAATACCACGAGATAAGCTCGCATGCATGCCATTGTTCCGAGGTGTTCCACCATTCGCCATCGGTGAAGACAACCGACGGACGGTAAGTGGAGACGAGTTCCTTGAATTGCGGAATCATATGATTATCAACGTAATTACCGATTGAGTCGGGTGAGTCCAAACACCAGATATGAAGCGGATTGGTCCATTCCGGCAAGGAGTAATAGAAGCCCATCTTCAGTCCTTTTTTGCGCACGGCATCGGTCAGTTCACCGACGATGTCACGTTTCGGGCCGCCCTCGACGCTGTTCCAACCCGGTGCGTATTTGCTGTTCCAGAGACAATATCCGTCGTGATGTTTCGTCACCAAAAGCACATATCTCGCGCCGCTTTTTCTGAAAAGCTCTGCCCAGTCATCGGGATTCCAAAGCTCCGCCTTGAACATCTTGTCAAAGTCTTTATATTGAAAATCAACGCCATAGTTACGTTTCTGAAAGTCAACCCGCACCGAATCCTGCGTCATCAAGCCACGGTAATACCATTCGGCATAGCCTTCTTTCGAGGCGTAGGCCGGCACCGAATACACGCCCCAGTGAATGAAAATCCCAAGTTTCGCATCCGAAAACCATTGCGGATAACCGCGCCTGTTGATTGACTCCCAAGTCGGCTCGACTTCATCTTGAGCTTTTACACCTATTAATATTAATAGCATGCCAATGAAAAACAGAAGTTTCTTTGTCATAAAAAAAAAATTTTTGCAAAAATAGAAAAAAGAAAATCATATTCGTGTAATTCATGCAATTCGTGGTTAAAAATTTCCGTATCTTTGCACAAAATTTTACACGATGAAGAAAATTGAAATACACGACTTCGAGCTTTACACCACGGGCATCATCAGCATTGCGTGGAAACAAGGCGACAACGACATGTTTCTGAACGTTGACCTCGACCTCGCTGCGATGATGAAACTCCTTAAAATTGAAGGGATTACATACGAAAAAGTCCAGCAACTTTCCAAAGACCAACAACCAATAACATTCCACAAAGCATCGGTTTATCTTTTCCAGGAAGACGACAAACCCGGACAATATTGCTTGAGCGAATCTATGTTTGAAGACGATGGCATCGACATCTACTACGCAGAAATCAAATAACAGTCCGCTTCCGGATCTGAAAGATTTCGTGGCGATTGATTTTGAGGCGGCGAATGCAGCGTTCACGAGCGTTTGCAGCATAGGTGTCGTCATCGTGAAAGACCGCGAAATCGTCAAGACGTTTTACAGTCTCATCAAACCGGTGCCGAACTTCTACGATTTCTACACGACGAAGATCCACGGACTGAAGAAAAAAGACACCGACGACGCCCCTATTTTTCCGCAGGTATGGAATGCCATCAAAAACGAAGTCAAGGACTTACCGATAGTGGCGCACGGAAAGGCCTTTGAGGACAACTGTCTGAAGGCGTTGTTCAAATATTATCACATCCGCAAGCCGAAGTATCAGATTTACTGCACGCACCGCGCTTCTGAGATTCTCTTTCCCGAGTTGGAGAGCCACAAACTCAATGCTGTCGCCGCGCATTGCGGCTACGACCTCACCAAGCATCACCACGCCTTGGCCGATGCGGAGGCGTGCGCCGTGATCGCGATGAAGGTGTTTGATTCGACTCATTTGTGAGTCAACTTTTTCTTGGAATAAACAAAATAGAAATCCATTATAGTATTAATAATCAATTGTTTAATAAATTTAAATTATTTTTTATGAGAAAAGTTTCTTTATCATTGCTTTTTGTCTGCGCTTTTTGTCTCGCAGGCGTGCCGGTCAAAGCTCAATCAAAATTTGCAACCCCTTACGATTTGAATGGAGCATTTCAGTATGATCCGACAGGCGTGAATCTGTCGTGGAAATCAGAAACACCGATTTCGGAAGTTCCTGAAGACCTTTACTGGGATTTGGAAACCATGATTGAAGATTGGACGCTTATTGATGCCGATGGTGACGATGTGTGTTGGCGTCATGTGCAGGGTTTAGAATGCCCGAGCGGCTATATCTGCTTGATTTCCGAATCGAAAGACTGCTACGGTGTTAATGGTGGAATAGCTTATACGCCTGACAATTACATTGTTACGCCTAAATTACCGATAGTGGGCAACACAATACTTTCATTTATGGCCTGCTCAGCCGATGCTTATCATTGTGAGGAACATTTCGGAGTGGCAATTTCCACCACGGGAAACACCAATGATGCCGATTTTACCACTGTTGACGAATGGACCATTATGCCAGACAAACTTAACCAGACTCCTTGGATAGAATACACCGTTGACCTCAGTGCATACGCCGGACAAGAGGTTTATATCGCCTTCCGTCATTTTGGTTGCACAGATCAGTTTGCCCTGGCTGTCGATGACATTCGACTCACTTATAATCCTGTTGACCTTGAGAGTTTTAACGTTTATCGTTCGACAACCGATGGTGACTATCAGTTGGTAGCCAATGTTCCGGCTGTTGAAAATCAGTCATCTTACGAGTATTTCGACAATATTGAACTTGGCACTTATTACTATCATGTGACGGCAGTCTATGCTTCGGAAGGTGAGACAGAGCCGGCTTCTACGATGGTTTCATTTCAGTCATCAGCTGAAAATTATGTCAATGTGGCGATTTATCCTAATCCAACGAGAGGTCTTCTCAACGTCCAAGGCATTGATATAAAACAGATTACGGTGACAAACGCTTTGGGACAAGTCGTTTATAACGCTTCTGTGGAAAGTGATGAGGTCTCGATAGACATGTCGCAGTTGTCAACTGGAATGTACATTCTTCGCATTGATACGGAAAACGGAGTCTCGACTCGTCAGTTTAATGTTGTGAAGTAAGCAGACACTTCTCCACAAGCCAGTCACAAAGTTCGTGCTTGATGTAACTCTCGCCGAGGATATGCGACGGGAGCGTCTTCTTCGGACACATCTTCTTGTTAATGAACAACTTCTCGTAGTCGCGCTTGATGTCGTCGCCGAGAAGTTCGTCGTGTTCGGTGTAATGGCAGGTTACGTTTTCGCCCGCCGTGAACTTGAATTTCTTGAACTCGAACAAGTCCTGCATCGTGAACTTGAACGATGTCGCACCGTCGCTGCGGCGGCTGTGATACTGCACCGTCCCCACCGATTTCTTCAGCGACTTCATCGGCTCGATGACCGGGTTCACCACGAGTTTCGGGCCATTGAAGTCGGAACATAAAATATAGAAACCGCCGAGCGAAGTCCCGACCATCGCCTTGACATCGTTTTCTTTCGCAAAGTCATTGATTTGCTTTATCGACGCAGCGGCGTGATGGTCAACTTCGAGTGCGCACCACTCGTATTCGGGATAATATTGATTCAAGAAACCCACGGTTTGCGTGTGTGGTGAGCCGCCGAAACCGTGGATGTAAATTATTTTCGGTTTATCTGACATAATATCAACATTTTACAACGCCAATCTGAATCCGCTCACATAAAACCTACTATTCGGGTTGCTGCTGTTTCTGTTGCTGTTACGGCAATGTTGCGCTCCGTAGTCCCAGCTGCCGCCGCGGATGACGCGACGTTCACCATCTGAAGGGCCTGTCGGGTTCATCTGGTCAGCCGATTCATACTGTCCGTACCAGTCGGCGCACCACTCCCAGACGTTTCCGCTCATGTCACAGATTCCTAACTCATTGGCTTTCAGATGTCCCACGGGGTTTATCATGCAGCCGCTGTTGAAAAAGCACCAAGCCACGTGCGCTGCGTTGTTGTCGCCGCTGTATTTGAAGTTTTGAGACTTCTCTCCTCCCCGAGCCGCATATTCCCATTCGGCCTCGGTCGGCAGACGGAACTTCTCGCCTGTCATGGCGTTGAGTTTTTCGATGAACTCCATCGCGTCGAACCAACTGATTTTCTCAACCGGGCAGGTGTCGTCGTTAATCATCGAGATCTCAGGCGGGTCGCTCACCATCACGGCACGCCACAGCTCGCGTGTCACCTCGTATTTACCCAAATAATAATCACTCAGGTAAACCTTATGAGCAGGTTTCTCATCGTCTCCGGCCTCGCCATCGGGGTCGTCTGCCGTGCCCATAACGAAAGTGCCACCGTGGACGGCGACCATCTCAAAAGAGACGTCGCCGACGGTGAAAATCTTATTTTCAAACTCTAACTTATTCATATACAACATTAAATCCATTTGACGAGCGGAAGATCCTGTCGGTTCGGGAGCATCTCGTTCTTCGGGAAAATCCTGAACGTGTAGTTGAACACGCCCGCTTTAAATATCGGAATGACGATGTAATACTTGGCCCAGCCGTCGCCGGAATCCACGAGCATCATCTCCGACTTAAACGCCAATTCTTTTATCTCGTCGTTTATTTTGTCGGCAAACAATATCTCGACACCGACATCGCCTTTGTCGAGACCTGGAGTCTTAAGCATGATTTCGGCAATGACTTCGTCGCCGAAAGTGAGCGGACGCACTGTCGGGTCCGGCACCTTGATTGTCTCAACCTCTATTCTATCCCAGTTCGCCTCAATCTTGCGTTTCCATTCGACGATTTCAAACGCTTTCTGATAACGGTTGTCGCGCAACAAGTTGGTGCGTTCAATCAGTTTGTTGTAATATCTCTCGAAATAATCGTCGAGCATACGTTTCATGGTGTAGTTCGGAGCCACCTGCATCAGGTCGTTCTTCATCCACTGGATCCATTCCTCCGGCACATTCTGTTGATTACGAGTGTAATACAACGGGATTATCTCATTCTCGAATGTATTGTAAATCGTTTCGGCGTCGAGGTCGTCCTGGTATCTCTGGTCTTGATAAGTCCTTTCTTCCTTGAGCGACCAGCCGGCTTTCGGGCGGTAGCCTTCAGCCCACCAGCCGTCGAGCACCGAGAAGTTCAACGTTCCGTTCATCGCGGCTTTCTCGCCGGATGTGCCGGAAGCCTCGAGCGGACGTGTCGGGGTGTTCATCCAGATGTCCACGCTGGAGGTCAGGAGCTTGCCGATTTCCATATCATAGTTGTTGACAAACAATATCTTACCTGCGAACTCTTTTCTTCTCGCCACCTCAATGATGTTCTTGATGAGGTCCTGACCGGCCTTGTCGTTAGGATGCGCTTTGCCTGCAAACAGGAACAGCACCGGACGGTTCGGGTCGTTGACGATCTCGGCGAGTCTTTCGAGATTGGTGAAAAGAAGATGTGCACGTTTGTAAGTGGCGAAACGTCTCGCGAAGCCGATGATCAAAGCGTTCTCGTTAAGGTTCTCCACCGTCTCGAGGATGAGCCGCGGGCTTTCCGAACGACGCTGCATATCCTCAACAACCTTCACTTTCAAAAATTCTATCAGATTATGTTTCAGCTCTTTACGGATATTCCAGATTTTTTCATTCGGGACATCCTGAATCTTGGCCCACATCGCTTCGTCCGACTGGTTTTCTAAATAATTTGCGCCCATGACATTTTCGTAAAGACGCTGCCAGCGTTTGTCGGCCCAAGTCGGGAGATGCACGCCGTTGGTCACGTAGCCGATGTGATTCTCCTCTGCGAAATAACCCGGCCACATCTGCTGGAACATCTCGCGGCTCACCCTTCCGTGAATCTTGCTGACGCCGTTGACCTCCTGACTGAGGTTCGTGGCCAGGACGCTCATCGAGAACTTCTCGTTAGGATTGTTTCGATACATACGTCCGAGATTCATGAACTGTTCCCAAGAGATATTCATCCTGCCTGCAAAATGAGGAAGATACGTCCTTATCAGATTCTCCTCGAAAGCGTCGTGTCCTGCCGGAACAGGCGTATGCGTGGTGAACAACGTCGAAGTCTTGACGAGTTCCTTGGCAACATCAAAGTCAAGATTGTGTTTCGCAATGTAATTGCTGAGACGTTCAAGACCGCAGAAAGCGGCGTGACCTTCATTGCAGTGATATATTGTCGGCTTGATATTCAATGCGTTGATAAGCCTGATGCCGCCGATTCCGAGGAACATCTCCTGCTTGATTCGCATCTCGCTGTCGCCACCGTAAAGCTGTCCCGTGATGGCTCTATCTTCCGGTGAGTTCTGCTCGATGTCAGTGTCAAGAAGATACAAATCGATTCTGCCGACGCTCACCTTCCATGCTTTCGCATACACGCTTCTGCCCGGAAACGCTATGCTCACCGTCACCCAATTCCCGTCCTCATCACGAACCGGGTCGATAGGCAGGTTAGAGAATTTCTGCGGCAGATATTGCGAAAGCTGGTCGCCCCACACCGAAAGCTCCTGGTTGAAATATCCGTAACGATACAGCAGACCAATCGCAAACATGTTGGCGTTCGAGTCCGAAGCCTGCTTGAGGTAGTCACCGGCAAGAATTCCGAGACCGCCGGAGTAAATCTTCAACGACTTCAACAGACCGTATTCCATGCTGAAATAGGCAATCTTGTTGTCATTTTCAGGCTTCGCAGACATATATCTCTTAAATTCATCATAAACCTTATTGAGTTTGTTGATGAAATTCTCGTCTTTTTCAAGAGTATCAATCTGTTTGCGAGTCAATTCTTTCATCAATGCTATTGGATTCTGCTCCAATTTTTCAAATGCTTCCGAATCAATTGATTCAAATAATTCAATAGCTTCCACATTCCAGCACCACCACACATTACGAGCCAACTCATTGAGTTTCAATAACAATTCAGAATAAACAGGTTCCACAAGAATCTTTTTCCATGTCGGCTGGTCCTGCTTCTTGTAATCAAAGTTACGAAGGATTTCCGAATATTTGTTTGTGTGTTTCACATATTCACGTCCCGACAGTTTTTCGATAGCTATGTCGTATGCATGTAAATAATTGGAAACCAGCTCTTTCCACCTCAACGCCGAAGCCACTTCGAGTGCCTTTTCACGCAATTTGGCTATTTCATTTTCATCCTTTGAAGCCATTCTCAAAACAGCACTGGAAATTTCCCCAATGATGGAGTCGTTGTTTTGTTCTTCTCTGTGAATGATGTTAACAGCTTCATTTTCAGGCATGTTTTCTTTTACAAACATTCCGAAACCTGACACGTCAGACGTTATTGTAGGAATTGAATGCGCCACGCTCTCCAATGGCGTGTAGCCCCACGGTTCATAATACGACGGGAACACAGAAATGTCGAAGGCATAGAGAAATTCGTCATACGGAATGTTGACGATGCCGTCTCTACCATTGAGGTAAGCCGGAATGAAAATCACTTTTACTTTGTCGGAGGCGTCGTTTTGCAGGCCGTTCTCACGCAACGAATTTAACACACTATCATATTGAAAATCAAAGATGTAATGAGTTGTCGGGTAATCCGTATGACCTTTGATTTCCATTTCTCCGGCAAGACGTTTCGACAAATCTTTCGAAGGACTTGCGATGTTTCCTGGCACAGCGATGACAGCCACAATGCTCTTTTTCAAATCCTCGGATTTATTTAAGCGACCTAAAGCCTTGATATACAAATCGATGCCTTTATTTTTAAATTCATATCTTCCTGAATTTATGATAAGCATTGAGTCGCGAGGAACGTCAGTGCCCGACAAGGCGTCGATAATTTCAAACACTTTGTTACGGCTGTTTTCCCTGACGGAATTGAACAGATTCGGAGTGTTCGACTTGTTTATCATCTGATCATTTATACCATTGATTGTCAGAACGTCTGGTTCTCTTTCGAGGAACTGTTTGCATTCTTTTGCCGTGATTGCGCTCACGGTGGTGAACACGTCGGCATTCTGCGCCGCCTTCGACTCCATCGACTGTTGCGAAACGATGTTGAAGCGAGAAGCCATCTGCTGCGGGTTGTAAGTGTTCAACTGTCTGTAAAGCGGCAGTCCGTTTCCGCTCACCGCCCTTCCGATATATGTTGCGTGAGTTGTGAAAACCGTTGCGACATGCTGGCAGTTTTCTTTGAGATATAAAACACCAGAACCGGTCATCCATTCATGGAACTGAGCCACAACTTCCTCATCATCAACGACATTCCACTTAACAAAACTCTCAATCACTCTTCCTGCGGCATAGCCGAAAAGTACCGGCTCGATATAGTCCCACTGACCCTGGATTGAGTCGAGGTTAAACTTCTCCCAAAAATGACCAAGAATATCATTTTTAATCGAATATAATGAGGTGTAATCAATCAATATTGCAATAGGACTGCTCGGCAGTTTCCATCTTCCGACACGCACTTTAAGTCCCAATTCCGCCGCCTCTTTCTGTCTCCATTCCTGGAAAAGCGACGTATCTTCAACAAAATACATGGTCTCATGAGCCTCTTTCACGACATCAGGACCTATTGTAATGTAATGATCGCCAAGAAGCATTTTCATTTCATCAGCCTTTGAGGAAATCACGGTATAGATACCGCCAATCATATTGCAGACTTCCCAGCTGGTTTCAAACAAATAACTCGGTGTTTTCATAAAGAAAATTTACTATTGAAAAAAATTATATAATTCTATTTTTAAAATCCGTCAAAATATTCATATAGTTAATATAATAGTCGTAAGGCGTGCTGTTTACATTTTTGGTGGACATCGCCTCAAAATTCTCCGATGCGGTCAGGACGTGCCAGTCGTGCGCAAGTTCCTCATCCTTAGTGTTTTTCACTTTTCTGAAGCACTCTGACAGCGATGCGATGGCGTCGTCCTGCATGTCATTGCCGATCCATGTCGAAACGTCGCGTTCCTCATCACGGCATGAGAGCGGAATCGGTGCGTCGAAAACGCCCATCGGTTGCAGCCTACCGATGACCTGATGTGGCGTAACAAATTGGAAATCAGTATTTTTCAACACTGCATCAGGCATATATTTCATAAACTCAAAAATACCTTCCGAAGCGTCGATGCTTTCACCAAATGTCTCATAATCAATGAAAACATTCACGATTTCCTCATTCTGCGGGATGGAATTGAGCATTTCAATGAAATTATCAACCGTATAATTCCCGTTTTTAAACTGGAATGCGATGTCATCGCTCAGTTTCCAGTTACGAAGCAGAACTTTCATTTTCGGGTTTATTGCATTGACATACAAGTAGTTCGGACTCTTCCATCCGAGGACGTGCTTTGCGCCTTCGGTCATAATAAGGTCGAAACCGAGTTCGGAGACGTCAGCACCAATCTCATTTGAATAAATCAATTCCGTGTTATGGAATGTCTTCGGGCGGACACCGAAAGTCTCCTTCATCAGTCTTACATGGTCTTTCACATCCTTGACAAAAGCGTCTTTGCCCATCATGGACGTGACGGAATGCGAATAGGTCTCGGCTAAAACCTCCACATTGCCTGTTTCAACAAGGTTTTTGAATGAGTCAAGAGCTGCCGGAGCAAAGAGTTGCATCTGTTCCACAGCGGTCCCCGAGAACGACAATGCGAACTTAAATTTATTGCCGAGTTCGGCTATCTTCTTCATCATCAATTGATTCATTGGAAGATAGCATTTCTCCGACACGCGCTGCATCATCGTGCGGTTTGTATATTCATCTTCGTAAATATGACGTTTTCCGATGTCAAAGAAACGGTAAGTGCGAAGTCTGTATGGCTGATGCACTTGGAAGTAAAAGCAAAGATGTCTCATATTCTATTTTTTATATTGATTGCTTGTTCATAAACTGCTTTGATTTTCTTTGAAGCGAACTCCCATTTGAGGTTGTCAACTTCTTCTTTACCTTCTTTTTTGAAGATTTCGGCGACTGCCTTGTATTTGCAGATGCCATAAATTGCGTCGGCGAGTCCGTTGATGTCCCAGAAATCGACTTTCAACGCATGTTGCACGACTTCCGAGACGCCCGACTGTTTTGAGATGATGACCGGCACATTCAGGCGCATGGCTTCGAGCGGCACGATACCGAAAGGTTCTGATATTGAAGGCATTACAAATACATCGCTCATCGCAAACATCTGATCGACGTCGTTGCCCTTCAGGAATCCGGTGAAATGGAAGTTGCTTCCGATTTTCAGCTGCGCCACGCGTTTGACCATTTTCGGGAGCATGTCGCCGGTTCCGGCCATGACGAAATGGATTGTCGGGTCAACCTGAAGGATTTTATATGCCGCCTCAACGAAGTATTCCGGCCCTTTCTGGTAAGTGATACGTCCGAGGAATGTCACCACTTTGGCTTTCAGGCCGCTGCGCTCGTATTCGTCGAGTGACTTGTCGCTCGGTTCGACGGCGTTATGCACGGTGATAACCTTGTCGGGATTGATTCCGTATTTGTTTATCACGATGTTACGTGTCCAGTCGCTTACTGTGATGACGAGGTCGGCGGCTTCCATGCCGCGGCGTTCGATGGCATAGACGTTGGTGTTGATGTTTTCGCCGGAGCGGTCGAACTCGGTGGCGTGCATGTGCACCACCAACGGTTTCCCTGTTGTCTCCTTGGCCGCGACACCGGCGGAATATGTCAGCCAGTCGTGAGCGTGGATGACATCGAAATCGTATTTGGTGGCCAACGACGAGCCGATGAGTGCGTAACGCGCGACTTCTTCCATGAGGTTGGCGCCGTATTTGCCGGAAAACTCATAACGCGGGGCGAATACGGAGCTATGAAAATGATTGGTGGCTCGGCGATATTCCTCAACCATCGTGGTGAACTGTTCCGGCCCGACATACGGTATGATGTTAGAGCCGATCTCCATGTATTGCACTCTGTCCCAATAACTTCTGTCTGTCTCGTTGTCGATATTGACGGTCACGTCGCTGGCGTTGAGGAGACGGACGTTGGTCTCGTCCTCGTCGCCGTGAGCCTTCGGGACCACGAAAAGCACATCGACGCCGTTCTTGGCAAGCCCTTTAGTCATTCCGTAGCAAGCCGTTCCGAGACCGCCTGTAATATGAGGTGGGAACTCCCAACCAAACATCAGAACTCTCATAACTCTATCTTTATTTTTTTAACGAATCAATAGTGTATTTCAAGTAAAGCAGTGCCGCCACGCTTGTTGACTGCGAGATGCAGCCGCGAGCCTCGTGTGGCGGGTTGCCGTCGTATATTTCGGAGATGCTCCCGATGCCGTTCACGAAGATGGCTTCCTCAAAACCATTGTAGAGGTCTTCAAGATACGGCAACGCCGTCTCTCCGTAAATCGAGAGGCAAGCATCCGCGTAAGGCATTATCAACCAAGGGAATACGGTACCGTTGTGATAGGCTTGCTCGCGTTCACGGTGGTTGCCGAGCGTTATCCCGACGTATGTGCGTTCCTCGCGAGGCGAAAGCGAACGCAATCCACGAATCGTCAGCAATTCCGAACGCGTCACGTCCAAAATTTTCTTTTTCAGCTCGTCTCTCATCGGCGAATACGGCATCGAGCTGGCTATCAGCATGTTAGGACGCACCATCGAATTCTTTTCTTTTTCATTCACATAATCGAAGAAAACGTCATTTTGTTCATCATAGAATGTCTCGACAAACGACTTCTCAATCTTCGCGGCGACATCCTGCCATTCAGCGAGACGAGGGTCTTTCTTATCTGCGACCTTAAGCAGTTCGATGCCATAACGTAAAGCATTGTACCACAAGGCGTTAATCTCTATCGCAAACCCATATCTCGGTGTCCACGGCTTGCCGTCACAGAACACGTTCATCCATGTCAAAGCGAGATTTTCGTTTCCGGCATACAGAAGCCCGTTTTCCTGCGCCTTGACATTGAAGTCGGTGCCTTTGATGAAACTGTCGAGTATCTTCGTGACGACTTCGCCATACTCGTTCCAGATGTATTTCTTCCTTTTCCCAAGCATCGACTCGTATTTCTGAAGGTTGACGAAGAACCACAGCGGCGAGTCAACTGCCGTATAATACAGACTTTTCTGATAATATTTATGCGGGAAAAACGCTCCGTGCATCCTGTCGATGAAATATTTGAGCATGTCCTTGAACATCTTCTCATCGCCATTGGCGAGGCATATCCCGGGCAATGACAGGAATGTGTCGCGGCTGCACGAGCCGAACCAAGGGAATCCGGCGAACATCCGCGTGCCCTCCTCACCTTTTATTATAAACTGCTGCGCGGAATTTTGCAGACAATGCTCGAAGCTGTCGCGAGGAATGCGGTGTTCTATCTGATTGTCAAACTGTTTCTTGAAAAGAGCCGGATTTTTCTCTTCGACTCCGGCCGACACCACGATGCTGTCGCCTTTTTTCATCTGGACTTCAAAGAAACCCGGGACGTAAAGGTCTTCGACAGCGTCATAGCCACGCTCGAACTCTCTGATATAAAACAAGTTACGATACCAATCCGGGCAATGCGTGTATTCATTCGCCTTGGAAATCTGGAAACACAGCGTGTCGTAATTTTCGTACATCTGCCATGCGGCGCCGTTTTTCAGCGGAGTGTATTTCCTGTTTGCCGAATAATTCTCATGAGTCACCATGTGGACATTTCTGAAAGCGAGGAACGGCATGAGTCTCAACGTGATAGGCTGCGCTGCGTCCATCAGCGTATAGCGTATTAAGATTCGCGGTTCCTTTTCCTCAAATATGTATTCCTTTGTCAGGAACGAGCTGCCGACGCGATAAAGAAGTTTCGGTATCGGTTCGGCGGTGAACTCACGAAGATATTTATGTCCGCGGGGCGCGATTGTGCCGCCTTGATACTCATGAACGCCGAGATGAAACTCCTCCTTGTTTGCGATTATCGTCTCATCTATTGACGACAGAAGCACATGGTTGTTGTTATCGAGTTGCGGCTGCGGCACTACCAAAAGCCCGTGGTATTTCCTTGTGTTACAACCGATTATGGTTGTATTATAGAAAGCCCCGGAACGATTCGACCGCAGGATTTCCTTGTTCATGGTGAACTCCAGATTGACCAAATGTTGTTTGTCGAAAGAGATATAAGCCATATTTCTCAACAGATTAATTTTCAAAATTTAAACCTGCAAATATAAAAAGAAAAAATCAAAATGTGAAGATTTTTTTGAAAATTTAATTCATTAAAAAATCATGCAGCGAAACGGTTATTATACCATTGTCGCTAACCAACGAAGCCAACGGATCCATTGTGATTACATACTTTGGATAATTGTCTTTTATCAATTTCAAGTTGCCGTATTCTCTTGCGTAAGTTTCATCCGAAGAAATTGTGTAAGACACCTGATAATATCTGATGTCGTCGCCTGTTTTTGCAACAAAATCAATTTCCTTACCATTGAACTGCCCGACGAAAACATCATATCCCAATTCTTTAAGTCGCAGATAAACAATGTTTTCCATTATTTTTTCAATATCAGTATTGCGTTTGTCATTACATAGGTAATTACGGATTCCTATGTCTTCAAAATAATATTTCTCCTGCTGGTCGAACACCTTTTTGCCTTTGATATCATACCTCTTTACCTTGTCAATCAGATAAGCCTCGCAAAGATAACCGATGTATTCATTGATGGTGGTGCCGGCGACTTTCGTGTTGTTTCCTTTCAGGTAATTTGAAATACTATTGGCTGATATGAGTTTCCCGCAATTGTCGGCAATGAATCTTGCAAGATTATCAATCAGGGTGACATTGCGTATATTGTGTCGCTTCACTATGTCCTTGATAAAGATTGTGTTATAAATTCCGCCGAGATAATCAATCCTCGACCTCAGGTCGTCAACCGCAATGTTGTGCATGAAAGGCAACCCGCCCCATTTCAAATAACTGACGAGCGACTTTTCCGTATCTTGCAAGTTATGAAACAATAAAAATTCTTGATAATCAAGGCTATATATGTGTAACTCCGTGCATCGTCCGGCAAATAAAGTGGCAATCTCACCCGACAACATGAACGCATTGCTGCCTGTAATGATTACATCAACATTGTTCTGTTTCACAAGAAAACGCAGTGTCTTTTCAAAATTTTCGATTTCCTGAACTTCGTCAATCATCAGATAATTTTGTCTGTCTTCCGACAATTTTCCTTTCGTAAATTCATGTAAATCAATGTAATTATTTATCGATGAATTGTCAGGATCTTCCATATCAAGGAAAATCACATTGCCTTTTGATGCAAATTTCCTTGAAAGATTTTCCAAAATGGTACTTTTTCCGACGCGGCGATGGCCCGTCAGCACAACAGCTTCGCCTTTCCCAAGCGATTCTGTTATCATATTTTCATAATAATTTCTATCAATTATTTCCATAGCTAAAACTTTTCGCAAAAATACAAAAAGTTAAGTTTATAACTACAACTTTTTATAAAAATTTTAAAAGTTGAGTTTATAAATGCAACTTTTCATTGCCACACGGAAGCGTCCGATGCACTATTTCGAGATAACGACGATTTTTCCAGTAGAGCCGGACAACGCCGGCTTTTCTCTAAGATATAACCTCTTTGCTACAAACTCTTCCAAGAGATATAGTCTCCATTTGAAGTTTGAATATCAGTGTTACCACCATACACAACATGAAGATGACCAATTCCGACGTCAGCTTTTTTAGCAAATGATTTCAACGATTTAAAATGTTCGGTATGCATGGTAGCTGTTGATTTTATTTCATAGCAATCCAATACAGCACCACGTTCCTCCAACAGGTCAACCTCTTCGTTATTGCTGTCGCGCCAGAAATACAGATTTGGTTCACGACCTTGTCCGTATGCTTTTTTAACAAATTCCGAGACGACCATATTTTCAAACAATTCTCCACGAAGATAATGAGTTTCCATTTGACGACAGTCATCCATCCCGAGTAAAGCTGATGCCAAACCCGTATCACAGAAATACAGCTTGGGCGATTTCACGAGACGTTTGTTATAGTTTTTATAATAAGGTTTCAACAAAAGAATCACATGGCTTGTCTCAAGTATCGATAGCCATGCATTGGCAGTGGGGACGGTGATTCCACATTCAGATGCAAGTGACGCCACATTCAGCAGTTGGGCGACACGTCCGGCGCACAGTTTCAAAAAACGCACGAACTGCGACAAATCGCTGATGTTACGCAACAATCTGACATCGCGTTCAATATATGTTTGGATATAGCTTGGGAAGAAATCAGCGGGAGCTATATTCATATCATAAATTCGCGGATAGCCTCCAGTCACAAGCCATTCATTCAAATTCTGCGGCAGGAGCGAGACATTTTTCAATTCAGCAACTGAAAAAGGCGACAATTTCAGCACTGCTGTACGGCCTGCCAAACTTTGCGATATTCGCTCCATCAACAGAAAGTTATGGGAACCGGATAAAATATACATTCCCGATTTGTTTTTTTCATCGACAGCCGTTTGGATATAAGAAAACAGATTTGAAGCATATTGTGACTCATCAATAATCAGTGGAGTTCCGAAGTTCATGAGAAATCCGCGAGGGTCTTCGATTGCAAATTGACGATTGTCCAAGTCTTCAAGAGATATGTATTTGAAGTCACTGAAACGCTGCCGCAACAAAGTCGATTTACCACATTGGCGTGTGCCTGTCAATGTGACGACCGGAAATTTCGTTGTCATCTGACGCAGTTTCTCTTCTATTGTCCGTTTTATCATAATTAAAAATTTATGCAAAAATACAAATTAAATTTTATGTTTTACATAATTTTTTACAAAAGATTTTACGATTTCACACTTCATGACGGTTGCCTGTCGCAAAGAACCCAAAACGTCTCATTTGCCTTTATTCAGACGGTGCGTGCACCGTCTCTACAGCCAGATAACCACGTAAAACTAAAACATCGGTTTACAGCCCCTCGGCGTAACCGCCGTACAGACGGGCCGCCGCCCGTCTCATTAATTCAGACGCGCAGCGGCGCGTCTCTACAGCCGGACAACGACTTTTTTCTCCCTACGTTTTCCGCCTACGCTCCGCAGCTTAAAAGATGGACGGATTAGCCGACTGTTTACTGGGAGACCGCGAGGCGGAAGCCGAGGTTGCTGCGGCGGTCGTCGGGCGTGCTGCAGTCGCGATCAGACACGCGGCAGCGCCGCGCGAGGTTGCCCCAACCGCCACCACGGTGCACGCGGTAAGAGCCAGACGACGGCCACTGTGGGTTCGTCTGCGAACCGCTGCCGTAGCTGTCGTACCAGTCCTGACACCACTCATACACGTTACCGCTCATGTCGTATATCCCGAGCTCGTTCGGCGACTTCGTGCCTACAGGGTGGGTCTTGCTGCCGCTGTTGTCATCGTACCACGCCACATCGCCTATGCTGTTGCTCCCGCTGTACTTGTATCCCTTGCTCTTGTTTCCTCCTCTCGCCGCGTACTCCCACTCCGCCTCAGTAGGAAGACGGAAGTTCGCCCCGGTCAGACGGTTCAGCTTACTGACAAACTCCTGACACTCTTCCCAGCTGACATAGTACATCGGATAGTCGCCGCCTTTACCTCGCAACGGCCAATTTCTGTCCGCCTTATCCCTCTGCTGGCTTACCGTAGTACCCATCACAGCCTCCCAAAGCTCCTGCGTAACCTCGAACTTCCCGATGTAGTAGTCGTCCAACGTCACGCTGTGGGTCGGTTCCTCGTCACTTTCGGCATCGCTACCCTGCTCCGAGGTCGCCCCCATGGTGAACGTGCCGCCCTTCACGGCAACCATCTCGAACGTAACGCCGTTAACGGTGAAGGTCTTGTCCTCAAAAAACGCTAACCTCACCGAGCTGTCGCCGCCGGTCTGCGCAACGGTTATGGTTTT
>JAUNNU010000215.1:1443-1964 GCA_030537295.1 Bacteroidia bacterium | reverse complement strand
GAAACCGCAGAAAAGGAGATTGCAATGGTTGTTCATGGTAGAAAAACAATCGAACAGATGCTTGCTGATGATATAGAACGCTGTGAGGAATACCTAAGTTCCCCTGATGATGAGGTTTTAGGACAAAAACTCTATGTTGATATTACAAGCAGATACGACAGTATTATTCCCGGGTTTGGAAACGGTTTATATCAGTATTTTGCAGAGCAACACTTTTATGATCCTGAAATCAGTTGTGAATCACTAATACATAATTTGCACGTGCTTCAAGGGAAAATGTTGTCTTACCAAGCCAAAACATACCCACCCGCGGTGAATGAAAATACTAATACACAGACTGGAAATCAGAACTCAATAAATAATACAAAGGTGTTTATAGTACATGGCCATGACAATGAAGCAAAACAAGAATTAGCTCGTGTGCTTGAAAAATCCGGTTTTGAAGCAATTATCCTGCATGAGCAGCCTAATGCTGGGAAGACAATAATTGAAAAAATAGAACGATATACGGATGTCGGTTA
>JAUNNU010000215.1:0-1433 GCA_030537295.1 Bacteroidia bacterium | reverse complement strand
ATGCAGTTGTTCTCTATACAGAATGTGATATGGGTCGCGATAAGGATGTTCCAGTAGATCAAGAGAAACATCGAGCAAGGCAAAATGTTGTTTTTGAGCATGGATACCTAATTGCAAAGCTTGGCAGAGATCATGTTTGTGCATTGGTGAAAGGTGATGTCGAAACTCCCGGAGATATTAGTGGAGTTGTATATGTTCCTATGGATAAAAATGGCGCATGGAAAATGTCATTAGCAATTGATATGCAGGATGTAGGATTACCTGTAGATATGAATAAATTCTGCAGATAAGAAGATTACCGTCCACACCTTTGCACGATTCCTGCACCGTCTGTAAAATGTAATCAAACTAATACACGGAGGTTTGATCATGGAACTGACTTATACGGAGCATGGAGATTACTACCTTCCCGAGCTGAATATACCAACTCAAGAGAAAATGCAGCTAAACCGGTACGGGCGTATGCACGGTGACTACCTGAAGAAGAATAAGCGGACCGCATACAATGAACTACTTTTCTCGGACAGACTGAGCCGGTATCTGGCGGAACTCGGCGAGCAGACTGAGAAAATGCTTACACTGCTGACGGAACAGTACGCTGCGGATGAGAACATTACTGAGGAAATGAAAGCGATGGACCAAATGGGCTGGCTCCGTGCCATAAACTCCATCCATAACCGTGCAGAGGAAGTAGTTCTTTCTGAGTTGGCGTATTGTTGAGGTGCCGCCATGTTCAAGAAAAGAAACATGTGTATGTAATGTTGTCGCCGTCAGAGCGACGGCTGATGATTATCGCGATGATCGCATTTTGAAATATGCTCATCACCGCAAACCTCCCTACAGAAGACGTAAACGCGATCCTGCTGCGCCTTATGAAAGAAAAATAAGTAATTTTTATGAGCGAGAAAATGGCAAGCGTAACGAGAAGTGAGAAATCCTTATCTGACTATATAATTTACTGACGACGAAAAGCTATTTCACAGTTATTATAAAAAATGAATCCTAAAGCGGATAAGCAAACAGGAAATCGCTTACATATTATGTTCTGCATTTTCAAAAAACATTTTCAGCCTGTTCAATTTTTTCAGAATATTTTGTGTTATACTATAATTAAGATTATGTCAAAAGAGGATCGACATGACACAATACGAAAAAGCAGTTGCCCTTTGGCAGCAGAAAAGAATAACTACAGATGCAGAACTTGCAGAAGCTATGAATGGGCACAGTATTGCATTTGCTTATCATTCCGGAAAAATAGAAAATGACCTTATCACATTTAATGATACAAGAGAAATTTTCGAGCACGACGGAGTGACCTCCTATACCGGTGATCTTCGTACATTGTTTGAGATCTGCAACGCAAAATATGCTAACTAATTTCTACTATCTTCTTTTAATGAAAAAAAGCCATTGAACGAAACAATTGTAAAAGA
>JAUNNU010000214.1 GCA_030537295.1 Bacteroidia bacterium | reverse complement strand
CATTAGCAATCAATTTGTTAGGAAATTTTCAACATTTCCCGACAGTCCCTAATTAAACTTTGTATGATTTTAAATAATATGCACTTTATCATCACCATCTTCTTCGACTTCTATTAAATCCGATATACAACACTGTGGGCCTATGACAAAAGAGGCTGTTCCCCAAGACAAGCCAATACCGAACCCACAGCATAATATATTTTGATTGCTGATAGAGCAAGCATCTTTCAGTTCAGTTACGATAGTAAGTGGTATTGATGCCGAAGATGTATTGGCATAATCATGAAGGCTGTAAGGAACTTTTTTAGAATCTAATCTCAATTTCTTTACAATGGCATCATTCATCTTCTTATTGGCTTGATGAAGAACGTAATAGTCAAAATTATCCAATGTAATATTAAAGTGCTCACAGAACTTTTTGAATGATTTTGGCACCGTTGTGATTCCAAATGAAAATACATCCATTCCTTTCATTCGGCTCTGAACACGATGCATTAACTTTCCATCAACATTATCTATTTTGAATGAAGACTCAGATAGTTGATTTCTAGCACCACCATCAGGAATAATGAGTGCATCATAACCACTGCCGTCAGTACCCATGTGAAACCTTACTGGGGTAGCACTTTCATCATATTCCAACGCAGTTACTGTTCCAGCAAAGCCAAAGAGCGGGTCAAGAGGGTGTTTTGCACGAAACTTTGCATCACCAGCCATGAGTAATACCTTTTTTATACATCCAGAAGATACAAGCGAGGCCGCATTACACAACCCATACACCCAACCTGAGCACCCAAGTAGGATGTCTTCCGCAAAGCATTCTTTAGTTAGGCCTAATCGGTCTTGAATAATACCAGCAGTTGCTGGTTGCATATAGTCGGGAGAAAGAGAGACGAATACAATAGCTTCGATTCCCGATTTATCCCAACTTAAATCTGATATCAACTTTTCAGCAGCCCAATAGCACAAATCTCCTGTCGTTAGTGTATCCGAAACACGTCTCTGATATACACCAACTGACGCAGAATACTCTTCTGCGCTATATTTACTTGTCTCTATTGTCTTGTCGTTAATGATTGAGATCTTCTTTGGTACTGCCACTGAAAGGCCCGTTATCTTAACATTTTTGAATTCCAAAAAAGCCATAATAAAATTATTAGAACTACAATACTGTCACACCACCATCAATATACAGTTCAGTCCCCGTAACCCAAACGGTAGCATCAGATAATAAATACACCGCACCGTAAGCGACCTCTTCCGGCTTTCCGTATCGTTTCAAGGGGTATGTTGCAATGTCAGACTTTAGTTGTTCTTCCGAAAAATCGCAACTTTCCACCATTGGAGTTTGAATCATCCCAGGACAAATGCAATTGACACGAATTCCTTTTACCGCAAACTCCTTTGCCGCAAATTTCATAATCGAATTTAATGCTGCTTTTGCTGCACCATAGTCGCCATTGCCCGTTGCAAAAGCCTTAACTCCACCTATTGACGCTATGGTAACAACAGATGAACCATCTTTTAATTTTTTTGATTTAAATAGGGAACGCATCAGTTCAAAAGGAGCAAAAAAATTAGCCTCAAAAACGGGGTTGATTTTTTCTCGTTTATCGAACTTAATTGGTAGCGAATTTCCTGTACGACCTGAGCATAATACAACTCCATCAAGTTGCGGAACTGTATCAACCAAATTGTTCAGTTCCTGAGATATGGTCAAATCAGCCAGACAGCTGCGATGTATGGATTTTTCACCATCCAACATAGAAATTGTCTCTTCCAACCTACTTTCATTTCTTGCTGATAAAAAAACTTTTGCACCCAAACGAGAGCATTCAATAGCGGTAGCACGTCCGATACCGGATGATGCTCCTGTGACTAAAATAGTCTTGCCCTCCAATGAAAAAGGATTATACATAAATAGTAATTAATTTTCGTTGTAAATTATAACATCCGGACCTAAGTATATGACAAAAATTTGAAAACATTGATTCGGTATCGGTCTGTGTGGT
>JAUNNU010000108.1 GCA_030537295.1 Bacteroidia bacterium | reverse complement strand
TTGCACAAGTTTTTGACACGAGTTGCACAAGTTTTTTCTGCTCGTGAAACCTGTGTTGACAACTTGTGAAACCTGTGTTTAATTTACAGCTCATCGTTCACATTATCAACTATTTTGCCGTCGAACAGGTTGATTATTCTGTCGGCGTAAGATGCATCTTTGCGCGAGTGTGTCACCATGACGACGGTCGTGCCGTCTTTGTGGAGTTCGGAGAGGAGTTTCATCACTTCCTGGCCGTTTCTTGAGTCGAGGTTGCCGGTCGGCTCGTCGGCGAGGATGAGTTTCGGGTTGGCGACGACGGCGCGGGCGATGGCCACACGTTGCTGCTGGCCGCCTGAGAGCTGCTGCGGGAAATGGTCGCAACGATGCAGTATGCCCATGCGGCGCATTATCGCCTCGACTTTTTCGCGACGCTCCGCCTTGTTGATTCTCAAATAGATAAGCGGAAGCTCGATGTTTTCATACACGCTCAACTCGTCGATGAGGTTGAAGCTCTGAAACACGAATCCGATATTTCCCTTGCGGAAAAGCGTGCGGTCTTTCTCCTTCAGTTTGCCCACTTCCCTGCCGAGAAGCTCGTACTCGCCTTCCGTCGGGTTGTCAAGCAAGCCCAAGATGTTCAGCAACGTTGACTTTCCGCAGCCGGAAGGTCCCATGATGGCGACAAATTCGCCGTCTTTGATTTCAAACGACACGCCGGCTAAGGCCGTTGTGATGATGTCTTCGGTTCTGAATTCCTTTACGAGGTTGTTTACTTTAATCATGATGCTTTAATTTTTAAACTATTTTTAATTAAATCGTCAAAATCCCATCATATTTCGTGCCAAACTTTTAAATTATTGACAATCAACTTTTTATAAAAACAGCAATAAATCAACTGTCCAAAAATTGGACAGTGAGTGTCTAATTTTTGGACAGTTGGACAAAACTTTTGAACTATCTGAACAGGTCATTTATGGTCACAAAATTATTGATTTGCTGCGAATATTCATTGTTTTTCGCACCTGAAACAGTAACTAATGTCAGAAAAACACCCTGTTTGCAATTTGTCTCATTCACGAAGGTGTTCTGTCTGTTTAAAATCTTTTCAAACTCCTTACTATCAAGGAGATAATCGCCCGATGAATATTTTATTTCACAAAGATTAATCATTCCATCGGAACGCTCAATAAGCAGGTCGATTTGGGCGGAAGGTGTTGAATTTTTGCTTCGCCACGAATAAAACTCGGTATGAATGCCACTGATTCCAAGAGCAGATTTTATTTGTGGCACATGAGCCATGCAAAGACGCTCGTAAGCGAAACCGAACCACGTGTTGATTTTTGGAGTTGAAATCTGATGGCTCCAGAATTGTTCATCAGAAGTCTTGCTTTTGCAAAAATCGAAGTAAAAAATCGTGTAAAAATCAGAAAGCCGATACAAACCATCAGAAGATTTCACGCCACCGTTACGACCTCTGACATTAAAATAACCTATAAATCCACATTGTTGTAAATCATTGAGAACCATTGATAATTGTCCATTACTTCCCACTAATTTATTGGAAATTTCATTTCTCGTCAAGCCAGATTTATTACTCGAAAGCAATTCTATCACCTTCATATAATATTCAGGATGTTTGAAAAGCGAGCAATATAAGCGTTTATATTCGTCTTTCAATTTGCTGTCGGATGCAAAAAAGAGCATATCAATATTTTGCGGCAGACTGAGATTTTTATTGAGCAGGCCGAGGTAATAGGGTATTCCTCCAAGAATCATATAACACTGTGCAATACTCTGTCTTGTCCATTTGAAACCAGCTTCTTGCAGATAAGTTTCCGTCTCTCGCAATGTAAATTGCTTCAAATTCATCGTATCAGTGACCCTATTGTGTAAGCCACCCTTGCCATTCAAGACATTCTTTGTCATCCACGAAGTAGCTGAACCACAGACAATTAACTTTATATTTCCTTCCCATGCAGCCCAATTGTTCCAAAAATAGCCAAGGGCACGGACAAAACCGGAACGCTGGGTGTCGAAACACGACAGTTCGTCGATGAAAACCACAAGAGGCTTGTCCTTTCCTTTTTTTTCGAGTAAATTACGCAGCATTCCAAAGGCCTCAATCCAGGTCGAAAATTTGGCGTTATCCGCACCATATTCGAGCAACGCCGCACCGAAACTTTCCCTTTGTTCATTCGGAGTTCCTTCAAGGATTCCCGTCGTGGAAAAAGCGAACATTTTCGACAGCGTTTGCCTTATCAAGAAAGTTTTTCCAACACGGCGGCGACCATAAACAGCCAAAAATTCAGATTTGTCAGAACCAACGAGTTTTCTTAACGACTCAATTTCTTTTTCCCTGCCAATTATTTTCATAAAAACATGTTTGAATTTTCCGGCAAAGATAGTGTATTTATTTTGAATTTTATTTGAGTTTTAGCCAAAGAATTGATTTTTTTTCGTTTTTGGCTAAAACTCAAAACAAAAAACTGTCAATTTTCATTGACGAACCCCTTTCACAACTATTGGCTTATGGCCTTTGGAGTTTTTCCATTCCGACAAAATTTTATCAATTTTTCGTTTAAACATATCTATCTGTTTTTCAAGATGTTATAATTTAAAAACACATTTTCCACCCGAGTTTTTCGGATTTTCAACACATTTTCCACCCGAGTTTTTTACAAATCAAACACATTTTCCACCCGAGTTTCGGTTGCAAAAGTACAAAAAATTATAATAAAGGACAATTACTGATGAAATTTTTCAATACAATTACGTTTTATTTTTCTGCAATGATATAAATCATATCGATTGCAGAAGAATAAAATGATGTTATTTTAATCGTTTGTTTTTTCAGCTAATCAATCAAACCCGCTTCGCGTTCTCTACTCCCTACTCTCTACTCTTTCTTCAGGCTCTCCACCGGGTTTGCGTTGGCGGCCTTGAGGCTCTGCCACGAAATCGACAACGCCGCCATCAGAAACACCGCGAGACCGGCTCCGATGAAAATCAACGGTGAGACACTGATTCTGTAACTGTAGTCTTTGAGCCAGTAATCTATCAAAAACCAGGCGATCGGGACGGCTACCACGAAAGAAGCGAGGAACATTTTCAGGAAACCGCCGGTCAGACTTTTGAACGCCTCGGCGTTGGTAGAGCCGAAGACCTTGTTGACGGCGATCTCCTTTGAACGCTGCTTCGCATAATACGTTGACATCGCCACCATTCCCAAAATCGAAATTATCAACGCTACAATGCTGAAAACCAATATGATATTACGAATGTCCCTCAAATCTTTGTAATAAGTCTCAGCTAAATAATCATCAAGATACATGCATTCCACATCAACATTGGCCAGCTCTCTAATCCTGCCTTTCACTTCCTCCATCGCCTTGGCGTGACGACCTGTGGTCTTTAAAATCAGATGCCACGGTGAGCCGGATTCTTCCCCCAACATCCTGACCAAATAAACGTCATTTTCGTTATTCTGCAAACAATTATAATCCTTGATGACGCCACAGACATTATAACGCCAATCGTATTCCGGATCCAAGACAAGTTCGGTGGCATCGTAGTCGAGGCCGAAACGACGCATCGCCTTTTCTGTAATCCACCACGTATCCGGCAAAGGCTCGGCATTTTTCGTAATCACCTCAAAACCAAGGATTTCAAAAGATGCGGTATCGCATGTCATCCAGTTCAACGAATACAGCCCGTCTTCTCTTTCAAAAGTTGAATTATTAGCATAACCGAGAGGGATACCTTGAGAAAACCCGACCTCGATAACATTAGGGAGCTTCTCCAACTCATCCTTGAGCATCGGCAATGATTTCTCCTCAACAGCTTGATAGACATTTGTGATATTTACCTCCATGATGTCGTGAGTTTCATGATTTAAAGGCTTGTTCATCAGATGGTTAAACTGCCACGACAAGGCTATCGTCAGCGAAAGCATCGTTATCGTCACCACATTTTGGATCATGATGAAAACCTTTCCGAAAACGAGCTTCGACTTCAGCCTGAAGCTGCCTTTCACCACGTCAACAGGCTTGAATTTCGAGATCATCAGAGCGGGAATCAAGCCTGCGAGGACGCCGACAAGCAGGACTAACGCGATGCACACAACAACCTCATCAACGGTGATGTCGTGAAACACGTTCACATTCTTTCCGAGCAGCGGCAGCGTGACCGGCTCGGCGAGTCCGGCAAACAAAATTCCGAACACGAATGCAATGATTGTCAGCAATATGGCTTCCAAAATCATCCGCATTATCACACCGTATTTTGACGTTCCGAGAAGCCGCCTCGTTGCCATCTCCTTGGCACGGAAACCGGTCTGCGCGACAGTTAGGTTGATGTAATTTATCAAGGCGAAAAGCAGGATGAAAAACGCCACCGCCATCAGAACATTGATAAAAATCTTGTTTCCGCGGTTGCAATTATTAAGGGCATAGAAATCCAAATCACTGAAATACAATTCATTGTAATTATAAATATGCAATTCTTTCCGTGCGCCGGACGCATAAATCCAATAAAACTCATTGAAATATCCGAGCATATCGGCTTCCTTTTCCTTGAAATCCGCACCGGGATAAGTCTGGATGAAAAGCGTCACACCGGCAGCATTGTCAAAACTGTCATTTTTAACAGATTCATTTATAAACTCGCCATAACACTGCAAGTTATAAATGAAGTCAACATCCGGAAAAAAAGAGTTTTCGATCTTCTCGAACACTCCGCCAACCACGACATTCGTTGATGCCGCGCCCCATTTCACAAGGATTGACTTCCCCACCGGCGACAGTCCGTGAAACGCCCGCCTTGCGAACTCCTCCGAAATTATCACCTTGTCCTTCGTATCCAATGCCGTCTCACGGTCGCCTTCCAAAAGCCTGAAAGAGAACATCTTAAGGAAAGTCGTATCGACAGCGAGCGACTTCGTCGAATAGTCAACGTCATAGATGTTAACGACTTGGATGTCAGTATTTTTAACAGCGCAGACGCTTTTTATTTCCGGATAACGGCTCGTGAGATAAGGTGTCAGGCCGTAGGCACACGCCACGAAGTCCTCAGTCCCGATCGTGTAAATGTCTTCGGTGTTTTCCTGAAATGAATCGACGGTGAACTCCAGTTTCGCGAACTTCGCGATGAGAACGATGAACATCATGGCGACCGCCAGCCCCAATACATTAATCAATGTGTAGAGTTTGTTTCTGTAGAGAAATCTGAAATATGACAGCATATTTTTTTGTTTTAAAGTTTCAATTGTTTCAGTGTTTTTTTACCAAATATTGTGCCAAACTCGTAATTTGTTGTTTTTCAATTTTTTACAAAAACATCAAAATAAAAACTGTCCAAAAATTGGACAGTGGGTGTCAAATTTTTGGACAGTTTGACGCATATTTCAAACTATTTCAAAATCCAAATCAGCGGAACTTGGGATTTGAAATGAGAACTTTGTCTTGCCTGATTTATGTGTTATTGCCACGTCACACAAATTTATGACATCCATTCCTACAAGTATGTCAGTATCAGGAAGTTCATCACAAATAGTCTCCAACTCAGTGAGTTCAATTTTATTTGGAAGCAAAAGATTTACTCTGAATTTCTCAACCTCGACCATTTCACGTGTGTTAAAACTATGAGCCATTCCAATTGGTATCAAACCGAGTTGTTTTACCAATCTCTTGGAAATCATTGTTTTAACTGCACCGGTGTCCCAAAGAAGACTGACTTCATGAAACGTCGGATGATTTCCAGTGTCAAATTTGGGAGAAAATGGCTGTGAGACACTGCCATGGGTCGTTATTGCCGAGACATATTTATCCCAGCAAATTGTAAAAGGTATAGGTTTCATATTATTTTGCGATATGATGATTAAAATAGGTATATGCCTCTGCTCCAGGCGTACAAAGTTGCATTATGAAATTGCCCAAACCATAACGGTTCTTCGCATCGTGATAAGCCGCAGTATCATCTTCACAATCCCATACTCTTACAACGCCATCCTTTGTGATAATCAGATACTTACCATTGTATTTCTCTACCAGTTCATTCTGATGCGAAAGATAATAGTCAAAAAGTTGCTTTATCATAACCTTAAATTTTTTGCAAAAGTAAACTTTTTTCGCGAAGAAAGCAGCATGTTTTTAAAATATATTCTTCAATCTCGGAAAATCAATCAGATCTGCTTCGCGCTCTCTTAACTCTCATCTCTCATCGTTACTCTTTCTTCAAACTCTCCACCGGATTCGCGTTGGCGGCCTTCCACGTCTGGAAAAAGACCGAAAGCACCGCTATCAACAGCGAGAACAGCATCGCCGCGAGGAAAATCCACGGACTCAATGAGATACGGTACGAAAAACCTTTCAACCACTCGTTCATCACGAAATACGAAAGCGGCACGGCAAGCACGAACGACACCAGCAACGGCGTACAAAACTTGCTGAGTGTCAACACCGTAACCTCTTTCACGGTGCTTCCCATAATCCTCCTCAAGCCGATTTCCTTTTTCCTCTGACGAAGAAAGAAAACCGAGATGCCGAGAAGACCGAGAACCGAAATCACCACCGCAATAGCCGTGAAAAGCGAGACAATCTTCAACGTATTGCGCTCATTTTCAAAGTTTTCACTGATAGAACTTTGAAGGTCTTCGTATTTTTCGCCCGCTTCAACATCATAACCTTTAACAACCGACATCGCTTCATAAATCTTCCGGCCTGCATCGTGCGAGCCGTCTGACTTCACAATCAAAGAAGCATAAGGCATATCCTCCTGTTTTTTGATGCGAATCATAACCGGCTGAGGATCAGCGAGAATGCCTCCCATGTGAAAATCAGCGACAACACCGGCCAAAGGAATATCCTTATCAAAAGTCTTCACCGACCTGGCGGATTTATCAATGTTGAGAAGCCTCATCGCCTCCTCATTCAAATATGCGGCACCCGGCGAGAAACCATAATCCTCAAGAACTGTAAGGCCGTTTATTTCAAAACCGACGCTGTCCATCTCCGCATTAAAAAACGTCTTATAATTACCATTTTCATCTTGATAGTAAAAAACCGAAAAGACACCGTTGGCAAGGCCCGATCCTACCCCGACTTTTTCAACACAAGGAAGGCTTTCAAGAACATCGCGTGCAACATCCTTATTGTCAGAACCAACCATGAAAACATTCTTTGCATTTACCCCGAGCGGCGCGTTCACGAGATGATTTATCTGCAAGATTATCACCAGCGAAGCAGTCAGCATCGTGATCGTTATCACGTTTTGAATGATGATGAAAAGACGGCTCATCACCATTTTCGAGTTGTATCTGAACGAGCCTTTCACCACGTCTATCGGCTTGAACTTCATTATCTGAACGCTCGGTATGACACCTGAAATTATCCCTGTGAAAAGAATGAAAGCGACACCAAGACCGATTGTATTGACATTCAAATCTTTAGCGAGACAGATTTTCCCTTGGAAAAGACTCATGAAATCTTCCTGCAAATTATAAGCCAGGAAGAAACCGATGAGGAAGGCCACAAGCACCATCAATGTCGATTCGGTGATGAGCGCGATGAAGACGCTGCTTGCACGGCTGCCGAGGAGTCTTTTCGTCGCCATCTCGCGTGCGCGGAAACCGGTGTTGGCCGTCGTGAGGTTGATGTAATTCATGATGGCGAAAAGCAGAATCGCGATGATGGCCGAAAGCAGAATCCTGATGCGGTTCTTCTCGCCTTTCAACATGCCTTCGCCGTGATTCTGTGGCGCAAACATGATTTCATCCAAAGGCGTGAGCGTCACCGATTTTGATTTCATGAAATTGAATGCCGTAACATTTTTCGCTTCATATTCATATACAGACTCAAGTTTCGGCGTCAGGTCTTCGCCTTCCTTCATCATCAAGAAGGAACTCACGCCGCCATTTTGTCCGGCTGACATAATACTTCTGCTGAAATTGAAGCCACAGATCTGCGGCTGGCGTTCGATTCGGGTGATGATTTTCGTCTCGTTCGGGAAAATCGTCCTGTCGAAGTCCTCGACCACCGCCGAGACAGTGTAAATCAAAGTTGTGTCATACGGATCGATGTTTGTCCCATCACTTATCCTCATATAACGATTCCCCTTGATATTCAACGGCTTGCCGATCGGGTCGGCGTCTTTGAAGAAATATTCGGCCAGCGATTCGGTGATGACGCATTTGTCGGGGGAGCCGAGCGCGGTGTTACGGTCGCCTTTCACAACCTTGAAATCGAAGAAGTCGAAGAAAGTGGAGTCGGCGAGCATGATGTCTGCGGAAAAATCCGGATCGAAATGTTTCCAGCCGTATTTTATTTCCCCGGAATGCGAGAGGACGCAGCATGTCTTCTCGATTTCGGGGTACATCGCGCCGATTTCGCGGGTCACGTCGGGCCATGAATAGAAATAGCTTTCTGTTCCGAGGAGGAAGATGCGGTCCTTGTTCTTGTGCCACGAATCGACGCTGAACTGACGCCATGTGTAGTCGCCGATGAGAATCACGAACATCATGGCGACCGCCAACCCTAATATATTAATTAAGGTGTAAAGTTTGTTTCGGTAGAGAAATCTGAAATATGACAGCATAATTCAACATTTTTTAATTATTCAGAATCAAAACATCAGCATCGCCGAACTTGTCGTAGCCGCTTGTGACGACTTGTTCGCCGGGATTCAGGCCTTGCGTCACCTCGTAGTAATTCGGGTTTTGGCGGCCGATTTTTATCTCGCGTTTGTAGGCCTTGTCGCCATCGACGACGAAGATCCAGTTGCCGCCGGTCTTCTGGTAGAATGCGCCGCGCGGGATGAGAACCGAGCTGACCGCCTGTCCAAGCTGGAGGTTGAGATAATATGTCTGTCCGGCGCGTATGTTGTCGGGACGCTCGCCGGTGAGCTTGAAGTCGGCCTTGAAACGTCCGTCGCGGACTTCAGGATAGACCTTGCGCAGCGAGGCGGTGAAGTGCTCGCCGTTGCGGTCGAAGGTGGCTTCAAGACCAGCCGTCACACGGTCGATGTAATGTTCATCTATCTGAGCCTCAATCTTATAGCTCGACAAATCGTTAATCTGCCCGATTTTCATCCCGGAGGAGATGTTCTGTCCGAGCACGGCGTCGAGCAGTCCGAGTTCGCCGTCAATCGGGGCTTTGACAGTGAGGTTGTCCTTGCGCTGGCGAATCATCAGCATGTTGCGGCGCATGTTTTCGAGGCTCTCCTGCATCCTCTCCACCTCGACGGAACGATAAAGGCTGTCTTGTTTCTGACGGTTGATGATGAGTTTCAGCTTGTCGCATGCCAACTCGTAGTTTTCTTTCGCCTGAAGAAACACCTCGCGTGAAATGAGCGAGTCACGGTAAAGAGCCTCGTTCTGCTCGAAGGCGCGTCGCTGGCGGCGGACATCGAGATTGTATTGCAGGCGTTCCTGCTCGACGCTCAACTTCTGTTGTTCCATGGAAATCAAAGTGTTACGAAGGATATTCTCTTTCTCGGCGAGTTCAGCCTCCGAGTTTAAGATTTGCAAGTCGAGGTTCGGGTTACTCAAAATCAAGATGACATCGCCTTTTTTCACGGAGCTGCCTTCTTCGGTGACGATTTGTTCGACCACACCGCCTTCGAGCGGGCTAATCTGCACGGTACTAATGGGTTGCACCTGTCCGTTGATGCGGATGTAATCGTTGAACTCGCCTTGTTTCACGGTGCTTATCGTGATGGTACGGGCATCGATGCGCACCGACGAGCTGTTGTCACGAAGCACGAGCCACAGCACGAAAGCCACAAACGCCGCGAGAAACACGAATTTGATGTTCTTCTTCTGAAAAACGGCCGCAAAGCCTGTCTTCTTTTCAATTTTCCTGTCCATAGTTTGAATTTTTTAACACAAGTTGCACAAGTTTTTTTAACACAAGTTA
>JAUNNU010000213.1 GCA_030537295.1 Bacteroidia bacterium | reverse complement strand
TTCATCAAAGAGGCTCGTCGGGCAAGTGGATCAATGGGACCTGTCCCCGTGAACCCTTTCCATCGACAGAAATAATCAAATCGTCCATATAGGCTTAAAAAATCAAAAGCACAATAGGGGGGGGTAATAACGTACTGCATATCATTTACTTAGAATTTTCAGACAAAAATATAAAATGATAAGAAGAGAAACAAATAAAACATGTCTCATTTGTGACTCATCACGTTAAATTAAGATATAATGAGACATAGTGAGACATGATAAAAAGAGACAATGATTATTTCACATTGCAACAGCCCTTCCCTTTGGGCATATGCAACAATTGCAGCAACAACCATTCTCGTTGTCACTGAAAAGAAAACGGGGAATTATAACCAGCCGAAATCTAAGATTAGCTGGACCGATAATCACCGTGCAAATAGCTACACTTGCTATAAACCGTATTTTTCCTCAGGGGAAGAGAAGACGTGAGCATTCCACTCCGCAGTCAGACGATCCTTGATGCGGCTTTTGCGACAATAGACCGCATGTGGAACAGCACAGATACAATGGCCGATTGCCTTTCCAGAAAAGCCCAACATGCATAACTGGCAGATGAACACATATTCGGCGTTCATCTTCTTCGAATCACGAACCAACTCTAAGGTGATTTCTGCAAACAACTTCGATACATAGTTACGAAAAACCACACGGTCAGATGTCTTCATGTACTCTTCATTAGCAATGGCCTCTTTCTTCTTATTCAGATAAGAAGACCATTCGCTCTTTGAAAACTGTTCGCGGCAATACTGAATGCGTTCTTCACGCAAATCATACACCTGTCTGTCAAACGTCTCTTGCACTTTCGGACACGTAGACGGCTCGATGGCTGCTTTGTCCAAGCAGACTTCTTCTGTATTTTCGTTAATGGGTTCTTCAAGAACTTCCGTTTCAACTTGCAAGGCAATCTGTTCACATATGCTCTCGCGCATCTTCTCCGAATAAACGATATAACGTTTCTCCTTTCGCCGATGGTAGATCTGCAAGGCAACAACTCCGATGCTCAGCAAAAGGACTGCGCCAAAAAGAGTCAAAAAAACAAAACGCTGTCTTTTCATCTTCTGCTCTTGAGCCAGCTGCCAAAGAGTATGCTTTGTCTGAATAGATGATATCTCCGATTTGTTGCTCTGCCTATAAATAGAGTCCAACAATACTGCGTATTCATGAGCATATATGGACGCAGCCACACTGTCATTCACATATCCCGATGTGGAGGCAAGCATCTTGTTCAACTCGCAGCGTGTGTTCAAATCATTGTTATAATCAAGAGCACGAAGGTAATACAAATGGGCTGAATCATATTGCTGTGCATCATAGAAGATATTCCCCTTAAATAAAAAAGTGGTTCCTAAATTCTTATTCTTCTGAGATCCACTGATGTGAGAATTAAGAAGATCCTCTGATGCTTCAGCTTCACCCATATAATATTCTATCTTTGCAAGCTGAAGAAGAACATCGTTCTGATATACAAATAATGGAGGTGTTGTCGAGGACAAGGGTAAAAAAAGTTGCTTCGCCTCTTCAAATTTCTTCAAAGGCATCATGGCGTATGCGGTAAAGTAATCAGCCATTTGCATCAATGCCGTATCACACAACTGGGTAACAGTGTGTGTATATGCAGTAAATTCCTCCAAAGACTGTGAATAGAGGTGATGCAACAGATACAGTTTGCCTAACTGCTGTTCACACAAGGCATAGTATCTTGACAAAGTGTCGGGAAAAAGGCTTTTTGCCTTCAGAAACGCCTCTATAGCCTCCAAGTCAAGCCGTTTATCCAAAAAAGTGCAGCCCAGCGAATACCAAGCCATGGCGGCATGATAGTTCTTGCGGTAGGGGGTGCCGTAATAGTCGGTGGCGAGGCGGGGAAGGGAGTCGGAGGTGAGGGGGTCGTAGCGCTTCCAGTCGGCCTGTGTCTTGAGGATGGCGTAGAGGGCTGCATCCTCGCCCTCGAGCGAGGTGGCATCGAGGCTGTCGATCATCGCTCCTGCTG
>JAUNNU010000010.1:15709-37317 GCA_030537295.1 Bacteroidia bacterium | reverse complement strand
ACACCTGTTTACCTGTTTACCTATTTAGCTTCTTGTGGTTTGCAGACCTGTTTCGGAGAGCGACATTTCGACAAATCGTGCCTTGTTGTTTGCGGGGTTTTCCGTCAAAATCTTCTTGATTTGCGCCGCTGCGAAGTTGTCTTTCGCCACCATGTAGATGAAACCGCCGCCGCCGGCTCCGGGGAGTTTGTAACCAAGGCAGAAATCGTCGATTTTCTTCAAGATGGCTTCCACTTCAGCCGGATTCGTGCCGCTGTCGAGGCGTTTGTTTTGTTCCCAAGTCTTGGCCACCATCTTGCCATAATTCTGATAATCACTGCGTTGAATTGTCTCAAACATTTCATCGGCGTGATGTTTCATGTCGGCGAGAAGTGCCAAGTGTTCGGTTTCGTTGAGGAACATTTTCCTGACGATTTCCGAGAGTATGTTTTTTGCCGTGCGCGTGATTCCGGTATAATATAAAAGGTGGCACGGTTTGTATTCGGGTTTTGTGAAGAGGTAGTCGGG
The DNA here is from genome assembly GCA_030537295.1 of Bacteroidia bacterium. GTDB lineage: Bacteria > Bacteroidota > Bacteroidia > Bacteroidales > F082 > Limimorpha. The sequence goes on along the minus strand of JAUNNU010000010.1, from coordinate 36,810 downwards.
CAGCCATTTAATAATAGGTGTCTGTTCGAATCCGGTCTTGGTTTCCAACAGTTTCGCTCCGTGAAAAACGCCACCGTATTGGTCTTGCCAGCCGCCGCCTGTCGTCAGTAACTGTTCTAAAATCAATGTCTTGTTGCAGATGACGGTTTTGTCCCAGCCGAGTTTGCAGAAATCGGATATGGCGGCGAGCACTGTTGACGAGAGCACTGACGAAGTGCCGAGGCCGCTTCCGGCGGGAATTGCCGACAGCAACGTGATCTCCATTCCGCAGCCGAAGTCTTTGAGTTGTTGCTCAAGCGTTTCGTATTTCTTCTGGCAGAAACGCGGCACGAAACCGGCCAATGCCAACGCTGCTTTAGGTATGCTGAAAGGCGAGCCGACTTTCTTGAAATCACAAACATCTTCAAATGTCGCAATCTCTTCATAAGCACCTAAATCGATGGATCTCAATATTATATGAAATTCGGTTGTTGGTTTTACGTAAACCTGAATCGGTTGCTGTCCGTTGAGTTCGATGGCGATATTCACCACGGAGCCGCCTTCCATGAGGCAATACGGAGGCGTGTCGGTCCAGCCGCCGGCGAGGTCGATGCGCACCGGCGAGCGGCTCCACACAATCTGGTCGGAATAGACATCGCACTGCGGCATCTGCAGGTCGTTGTAAGCTGAGGCGGTCAGGCCTTCCTGAAGAAGACGAAAAGCCTTAGATTCCTCCGCTTTGAAATCCACACCGTTATATTGGTTGATTCTGGCACGAAGACTGCTGTTATGAATCCTTTTCATAACATCATCGTTTTCAGCGAGTTCGGCGGGTGACCCGATGCCGAATCTCACATATTTTGAAGCGATGTCATCTAAATCCACATTGTAAAAAACGCTTCTGCTGTGATTTGCTTCGAGAAGCGGAAGGTTCTTCTGCATGAACGTCTCGCGTTGTGCGAAAAGGCGTTTCAGGTTGGCCTTGTTCAAGATTTCTTCCGCTGAAATGTATTCAGTGTGAAGTTTTGAGAGTGAAGGGTGACGTTTTGAGTTTTCGATGTCAAAGACGCTTTTCACGTATTCACCCATTTTCTCGATGTCGTCAAAAACCGGAAATGTCGCCGCCTTGAACGGGTCGGTGCCTTCAGCCACGTTGACGAATTTGAAAGGCGCATTGAAATCGTAGGGGCGAGCCACGAACGACTTCTCACCAACAGGGATGATGTCGAGGCAGTCGCCGGGGTTTAACGTCACATCCCATTGATTTTCAGGCACGCCGGTGATGATGTTCTGTCTCGTGATGTTCCATTTTTCCCCGATATGGCTGTTTTCAATCCAGATTTCGGAGTTCTCCGGGGTGAAATTTATTTCCGTGACGCTGTTTTGCGTGAAGATCGCGGGATGCGGCTTCACTTTATGATGGAAAATCTTGTTTTGGTTGTTGACGAGGTTCTGCACGGCGAGTGTCGAAGAGACGAGTTCGCGGCTCGTGCCGTAATGGTAGAACTCGCCGCCGTCCAACGGCATTATCTTGACTGTCAGTTTGTTGAGTTCGATGTCTTCGAGTTCGGGGTTGTTGCCGAGGCAACGTCCGAAGTCGGAGTAAAGGTCGTAATATTTGATGTCTCCGTTTTCGTCTTTCGAGCGTTTTTCGAGCATTTCCACAGCTTTGTCGCTCAACAGCCACAGTCCGATGTCCATCATATAGACGTGAGTCTTCACGAGTTCGTCGATTTGTTCGAGAGTGGGTTTCTGGAGCATTTTGTCGAGTTCGGCGGGGTTGTCGCGTCGCATCGCGAACACTCCGTGGTTCTTGGCGATTGAGGAATCGACCCATACTCCGTAGCAAATCACGTCGGCTTCCGGGACTTCGCGCAGCTGTTCGTCGGTGCGGATGAACACGTCGCCGCTGGCGATCAGTGTGTTTACCGTAACAGGTGTCTTTTCCATAATCTTCTTGTACAGAGGCAGTTGCAGTGACAACAAATCCTGTCCGATTTTCTGTCCGCGAGCCCATCTGAACACCGGAATAGGGGTGAGGATCTTGCCTGAAGTGGAATATGAAGGCAGTCGTCGTGACTCTCCGCCGGCGTGGATGAGGATTTTCTTGTCGTCAAACGGGAACTTCTCGAGCAGCCATGTCGAGCCGCCGCCGGACCCGATGCGGTGGCCTGTCGGGTCGGAGGTGCAGAAATATTCGTCTTCCGGCAATCCCGTTATATCATGGAAAGAATTGACTAAATTCGGTGGAAGTGAGAGTAAAATCTTCATAATCAGAAAATTATTATTTTGTTGCGATTGTCTTGCCTTCTTCGAGGCCTTCGGTGCTTTCTTTCTGGAAAATCACTTTCAAGGTGAGAAGAATCAATTGAATATCAAGGAGAATCGAGGCGTTTCCGACATAAATCATGTCGAGTTTCAGTTTGTCAACGAAAGTGGTGTTGTATTTTCCGTAAACTTGGGCGTAGCCTGTCAACCCTGCTTTCACATAGAGTCTGTATTTGAATTCGGGCAGCTGCTTGCAATATTCATCGGCGATTTCCGGGCGTTCCGGGCGCGGGCCGACAATGCTCATGTCGCCTTTCAGTATGTTGAAAAACTGCGGCAGCTCATCGATTCTGCAAGCGCGGATGAAACGTCCCACAGGTGTGATGCGGTCGTCGTTTTCAGAGGCGAGACGCGCCTTGCCGTCGTTTTCGGCATTTTGAATCATGCTGCGGAACTTGATGATTTTGAATATCTTGCCGCCTTTGGTGTAACGCGTTTGTTTGTAAAAAACAGGCCCTTTGTCGTAAGAGAATATGGCGGCGGCAATGGCAATCATTATCGGCGAGGTGATGATGATTCCAATAGTAGAAATGAAAATGTCGCCGATTCGTTTCACTATTTTTTCAAAAACAGACATGGCATTGCTCTTGTAAAAATACAAAGGCGTGTCAAGCAGATGCGAATATTTCGAGTTTTTGTTTATAATGTCAGTTATCGATGGCACGAAATAAACCTTCTTCTCCTTTGAATAACAAATGTTCTGGATGATCTCCCGCTTGTCGGTCGGGATGTCGTCAATCATCACGAGGTCGAAGTTGTCGATGTGACTGATGATGTTCTCCATAGTGTCAAAACAGCTGACCTTGTCCTTTATCACATAGTTAAGATGCTGATTCATAAAGCGTTTTGAAATGTTGTCATTCTCATCTGCATAGATGTGAAGCAGCTCATAGGGATTGAAAAATTTGTGATAGATGGTCATCGCGACCATTGTGAAGAAAAAGACAAATACGATCTGCACGACATACATCTTTAAGAAACTCAATAAGATAGCCGGAATATGACCCACTTTGCCGACGAGCATGATCACAAACAGGATTTGCATGAATGATGCGCAAAAAAGTGCGATTGTCTGCGATATGATGATGTTCGTCTTGGTGTAAATACCGAGTTTGAAGCCGCCGAAGACACTCATGAAAAGAAGGAAGAAAAACATATAGATGCCTATCACGAGGAAGTTGCCTTTCATAAGGAAACTCTTGAGCTGTAACGGGTTAAGGTTGTTGTACCAAATGTATGCAAAAGAAAGCATCACAAACAATGTCGTGATGATGTTACATACACTGCGGAACGGATATTTCAGTGATTTTTTTGCTGGTTTTGACATGACAAATAAACTTCCTTAAGATTATTCTTTTATAAAGTTTGCGAAACGCATCATTTGCTTTTTGAAGGAGAAAGCGTCGTTTGAAGCGGAAATGCAGTTTTCGACATATTTATTATATTCATTATCAGGCATTTCTGCGAATGTCCGAATATTTTGTTCAAGTGTTTTGTAGTCGGCGGGTTTTGATGTCAGTCCGATTCCGAAATCATACACGATGTCGGCGCCTTCTCTGTCGCCGCTGAACAGCACCGGGATACCGTGCGGCAAAATGTCAAAAATCTTTGACGGCACCGCGCCTTTGATTGAGGTCATCAGCGGGATTATAGACACGTCATATTTCTTCAGTTCGGCGGCGAGTTCGTTCTTCTGAAGATAACCGTGATAGAAAATATTTTTCTCGCCGTCGCCGATGTATTTCAGGATTTCATCAAGTTGGTTGCCACCGCCGTAAAGATGAAACTCCACGTTAAGTTGTTTGAAGTCAATGCTTTTGATTAAAGATAACAGATCCTGCGCCACGCCGAACAGACCGGCGTAAACGATTTTAAGTCCGTTTTTTCTTCTGCCGCCGAAATCCTGCTGTGCCGAATCGCCGTTTTTCTGGAGGTTTCTGTAAAGGAACGTCTTCTTCTTTGGGAACATCTCAAGCACATGGTTGAGGATTTCCTGCGACTGTCCCATCACCGCGTCGGCGTTTTTGTAGATAAAACGCTCGTGCCTGAGCATGAAACGGTGCGACCTGCCGCCTTCTTTCATCACACCGAGTTCGACCGCCGAAATAGGCCACAGGTCGGAGACGTTGAGTATGACGTTTTTCCTTTTTATCTTCTTGAAAAGAAACATTGCCGACGAAGCCACAAGAAGCGGCGGCGACTGTATTATGATTCTGTCGTAGCTTTTTACGAGGCGGAACTTGAAAGCGAAAAACCACATCGTGAAGGCGAAAGAAAGCATCGCAATCGCTCTCTTTATCGGGTTTTTGCTGTTGCAGGCGTAAGTCCAGTAACGATATACGTCAATCCCGTCAATGTTTTCCTTCATTGAGAATCTGTGTCTGTATCCTTCAAAAATCCTGCCTTTCGGGTAATTAGGCATACATGTCAGCACATCAACGTCGATTCCGCTGTCTTTGAGACCGCGGGCCAAGTTTGTGATACGCGACGGTGCGGCTCCGACTTCAGGCATGTAATAAAATGAAACAATAAGTGTTTTCATGAATCAAAAAATGTTCTTTATCGTCCCGGCGATGCGCGTCAGGAACAATATGAAATTGTATCTGAAAGGATGCCCGAAATAAATTTTGTTGTATTGCAAAATCAACTTCAAGCCGCTGACAATCTTTGTCTTACGTGAACGACGCGATGTCAGGGCGGAGCTTTCCCTTATTCTTCTGTAGTATATTGCGTCTTCGTCAGAGCATTGCATCGCCTTGATGTCTTTCGACAAGGTGAACATGAACACGCAGTCTTCGGCGATTTTGAAACTTGTGTTGAATCTATTCGTTCTGATGAGGTCTGCTGGCAGCAGTTTTGCGACGCATACCGAAAGATAAGAACGTGCGTTCAAAGGCGAAACCACACCTTTTTTATATAGATGTCTGAACGCCTCCGTAACATAATACGGCTGCACGCTGTTGTCGTTGTCCGAAAACGAAGTCATGTTGCTCATCGGGATGATGCCTTTTTCGGCAATCGGAAACATCTTTTCCAAAAAACACTCCGAAAGATAATCGTCGTCATCGAGGAAAGTGATGTAACGTCCTCTTGCGTTGTCGATGCCGATGTTGCGGGCGTTTGAAACACCTGGGGTGTCAGTCTGCAACACTTTTACTGCATAACCTTCAAAATTTTCATTTACAAAATTGACAGTATCAGAATAAAAAGGCTCTTTGCATCCGTTGAGAATCAAGATGATTTCAAATCTTTCTTTCTCAAAAGTCTGGTTTTTCAAAGAATCCAGGCACTGCCAGATATAACTTTTGGGTTTATATGAAGGTATGATTACTGATATGTCGATTTCGTTTTTTCTCATTTCATCCAAGCAGTTCGTCGTGCAAAACGTCAAGAAATCCGTGACCGTACTTGAGGTCCGGTTCGATGTAGTTGCCTTCGCCCCATTCGTTCCATGAACGGAGGAAAATGATTTTGTGTTCGTCTTGCTTTTCTGATACGATATTCAAGGCGTCAACGAGGTGTTTGCGGAAGTTCTCCGGTGTCGCGTTGATGTAAACGTCGTCGCACGTCCCGACGCGCGGACTCTTGTCCCATTGCGGCAGGACGGTGGGGAAGATGTTCTCCCATTTGTCTTCCGGGGCGAAGAAATATTTTATGCTTTTCTCGTATTTGAAGACATTAGGCTTCATAAAAGGGAAGAACTCCCTCAGTTTCTTCTGCGCCAAACGGCGGTATTTTCCTGTGTATATCATTTCCGAACGCAGTTTGCCGAAGGAGTTTACGGCGTCAAATCCGATGGAAAGGATGTTCTCATATACGTTTTTGCTGCTTTTAAGGTCGGGCATGATGTTCTTCTCAAGCGAGCCGTCTTCTCTTCGGCGTATGGTGCTGGTGTTGTTGGCGAGGGCGATGAAATAAATTCCTTTCAATCCGTTCTCCTCAGCGAGTCTTCTCCACAGTTCGATGAAATGTTTGACGTCCTGGAATTTGTACGGGTCGAAGATGGCGAAGACCGGCTTGCCGTCAACGGTGATGTAACGTCTGTCTTTGAATGCTTTCAGCACGTAGTTGAAGTGATTGATGTAATCTTCGTCGCCTGGATATGTCTGTTCGGCTATCATGGTGACTGTCGTTTTTCTGTCGGCCTGCTGCCATGTTTTCGTTGTCCAGTCGTGGTTTGCCCAGCAGAGGCAGAACGGGAAGTCGGGTTTGCCGCTGTTCAGCACTTCATCGAAGGGTCGGTCAAGGAGACGTTTGCCGTTGCCGAACCAGTAATGCCAGTAGCAGAAGCCTTCGATGCCCGCCTTTCTCGCCAATTCCGCCTGCGCCTCGCGCACTTCCGGGAGACGGAGGTCGTAGAAACCGAGGTCTGCCGGCACTCTCGGCTGGTTGTGGTTTCTGAAAAGCGGTTTCGCTTTCGCCACGTTGGTCCATTCGGTGAAACCTTTTCCCCAGAACTTGTCGTTTTCTGGAATCGGGTAGAACTGCGGGAGATAATATGCAATCACCCGCGCTTTTGTGCTGTTGCTCATAATAATGTCAAAATGCCCTGATTGCCCTGACTTTTGCGATATAGAATTTTTCCTGCGCCATGATACCTTTTGTCTTTGTCTCTATGAACCAGGCTTCTTCGGCGTTTCTTTCGGTGCTTGTCCAATATTTGTTGCTTGAGATGACGGTACCGCCGTTTTTGAACAGGGCCTCGCTTATGGGACCGATTTTGCCAAGGCCTTTGTTTGCCGTGGTGAGCAGTCTCGCCATTTCACCTATGCTTGGTAGATACCATTCATCACCAAGTTCTCTGGATATGGCCGCCGCCGTCGCTTCATCGCACAAACGCGACATGATGATGTCGGTCTCGTGCGCGCCCCGTCTGAAATCAAGGCCTCGCGCGACGATGGTGTTGTCGAACTCGATGACGAAACCGTCCTCTGTCGTCTCATCCGGGACCTTAACTTCATCACCGGGGTCGTTTTCCAATTCGGTGATATCCGTCGCCGATTTGCTCCAGTAAGCTGTCGTCTCCGTCATGCTCACCACGAGACCGTGGCCGTTACCGTCATCGTAGAAGACAACGCCCTCGCTGCCGTCGTCGAATCTCTTTATAGTGCCGATGAGCGACACGTCACCGACATCGACATGGTTCGCTTGGTTGAAGTCAGGAATGCCGTTGAAGATATTGTTCTTGAAATTGACTTTTTCGCTGATATGTGTAGAGTAAATGGCGAAGCATTCATTGTCATATTCCCTGTTGAGCGCGTTGAATGTGTTGTTTTCAACGATGAGATCGGTGAGTCCGATGATGCTGATGCCGCTGTTTTGATAAACACTCTTGTCGATATGGAATTCCGATGATATCACCACTGCTTTCTGACAATTTTTAAGCTCAATGCAGATGTTGTTTTCTTTGAAGACGGAATTGAATATTTTCGGTTCGCTTATGATATTGTTGTTGACGCAGATGGCTGCTATTGCACGGTGGAATCCGCTGAAGTAGCCGTTTCTCAGCACGAAGTCGCCGTCATTGGCTTCTATGCCGACGGAGAAGTTGGAGATCTTCTCATTCTTGACTGTCTGCACGAATCTGCAGTCGTTGAATTTCAAGCCGCGCGTCTCGTAGAGGTCAACGTGCTTGTAGAACATTTCCGTTCCGATGTAGTCTTCGTTGATCTCGAAGACGCAGTTGTCGAACCATGCATTGTAGTCGGCGGTTTGGAATGTGTTCGGGTTGACATTCCTGTAGTTTTCGGCGTGTATGGCTCTTGTGTTGTTGATGAATGACGAGTTTTCGGCGTGTATGATGCCGCCTTTCTTGAACCAGTCTTCCGTGTCACCGAGGTCAACGCCGATGATGGCGTTCTTGATGACTGCGTTATGCAGTTCGACGTAACCCTGCTTGTATATGCCGTTGACATTGAACTGATTAAGGGAGTTGCTGCCGTGAACCTGAATGCCCTGCCATTGCCTGACTCCGTCGGAGAAGTCGGCGTCGATGATGGCGTTGTCGATGATAAGCACACCGCCACGATGTACTATTATCCGACAGTCGGGCTTGACACGCACGGTGCAGTCCTTGATAATCAATCTGTTCCCTTTTTCAACTATACACGAGTCGGAAATTATGGTGTCATTTGTCCAGACCTTCTCCGCTTTGATTTCATAATCTTCAAAAAAGACCTGTTCACGTTCGTCTTTGGTTGTCTCCGGCGTGTTGTTATACTGCGTGTCAACGATAATCTCTCGTTTGATGTGTTTCTGTTCGTTGAAAACAGAACTGTACGGAATGTATCTGTCGTAGATGTGTGACCCTACACACACCGCCGTCTGGCTTCTGCAATATTTTACCGTCACAACACCAAAGAATGAGATAGCCGACAATGCAGCTAACGTTATGCTGTATTTGTTTTTTGCGATGTTGTCCCTGTTGTCGAGCAATGTGTTTACAAGGTAAACGAGCATGAAAGGAATCAGGTAGTCGTTTAAACGTCCTATCACGTTGTGGAAAAGAGTCGCGAACTGTATGATGACCATTACCATTGCGGCGACGCCGAAACGACGGTCGTTGTCATACCCGAAGATGCGCCTCAAAAGCATCACACCCAAAATCGGGATGCAGATGGTCAGCTTGTCGAAAAGAACGTATTTGGTTATCGGCGCAATACTTTTGGCGTAAGAGTCAAGCCTCGACACTATGTAAAACTTGAAACCTGTGTTTGCCTGTATGTCAACTGATTCTATTATCGACTTAACATTGATGAGGCTGGCCATCAGCAAGATGACAACGCCCGACACAATGCAGAAGATGAAATTTTCTTTTTTTATAAGTCTGAAAAGAGGAACTATGAAAATGAATACAGCGGAGATGTGGAATCCCACCGCCACCAGCGAAAGCAGGAAATACCAGTGATATTTTTTCTTTTCGAGGAAAGGATAGGCTTCGAGGAACAAGGCGACGCATAACGCGGAGCGCAAAATTTCGGTGTTGTAGAAAAGATAATAGCCGACGAAATATACGAGCAGAACCGCGAAGAAATGTTTGGAATAACGCTTGAAAAACCTGAAAAACGCCGCGTTCACGAGGAATGCCTGCACAATCTGGAAGACGTAGAAGCTGTCACCCAAAGATTTAAAGATTGAATTATATACATACCACAATGGCATGTAATAAGCTGCTTCAAAGTTGAATCTGAAAATTCCAGCGATGTCTGGATATGTCTCGAAATGAACCATATAGCCGAGAGTGTCGCCGCCGACCCTGTAACGCAGGCCGGCGATGAGAGTCAACGCCGACAGGCAGATGTAATACCAGAGTCGCTCCTTCCCGCCTTTTTTCAAAATGTCAAATCTGATGAATGGGATTAAAATAAGGACTAATGCTACTAAATAAACCATAATGTTACTCCTAATTCTTGTGTTCTATTTCTTTGTAAAAATCAATTATGCGTGCTGTGTTCTGATTGATGGTATAAAGCGAGGTCACGGTTTCTTGTGCCCTTTTTATCATCGGGAGATAGGCTTCGGGTCCGTTGTCCATTACCTCACACATCAGGTTGATGAGCTGTGTGCTGTCGTAATAACGCAGCCCGATTTCGTCATGTGTGAAATCCAAGCCGTTGTCGAATTGCTCTTTTGTGCCGGCGATGTCTTTCCCGATTACTAAACAGCCGGCAAACATGGCCTCGGCTGTGATTCTGCCGAAGGCTTCCGAGCGTGACGGAACTATCAACGCCGCCGCCTTCGACATCAACTCAAACACGTCATCACGGTTTCCGAGGAATTTCACCTTGCCGGCGATATTAAGTGATGCGACAAGACCGTTCAGATAGTCCAAGTACTCTTTTTTATTTGCGGCTCCCGCAACCAGCAACGGGAACGCATCTTTCCTACAGCGGCATAATTCCCCGTATGTCTCAATGAGGTCAGTGATGCCTTTGGATTCCTCAAGCCGGCCTGCAAAAAGGAAATAATCTTCCTTCCGCGACTCAAGAATCACATCGGAAGAATGAAGTATTCCGTTATAAATGACCCTCGAATTTCTCTGATTATCAAGATGATAATATTTCGCTATGTCTTTTGTTATACAAATTGTATATGATTTTTCCGCACCGAAATTTTTAAAATAGACACTTTTTGACGGGAGAACGTGCATGTTGAAGTCCTTGTCGCCGTATTCCCTGATGTGCGTGACGTGCGGAATGCCGAATTTTCTTGCGGCTTTCATCCCGATACTAATCACGCTGACGTTTGTGTGTATCAAGTCAGCACCGAAATCTTCGGCCTCCTTGCGAAGTTTCCGTGCAGCTATGTTGTTGACACAGATTCTTGCGATGAGTTTCGGAATGAAAAATATGATTTCCTTGAGATTCCTCAATGGAGGATACGTGGCCCAACGATATTTGAGAATCAGGGTCCTTATTCCTTCATCTTGCAATGTCTTGCAGAAATCATAGCCGTCGGGTACAACGACTAAAGGTTCTATACCGCTGGCCATCAACCCATTAAGCATGTTGCGGAATGATTTTGTGGCTCCACTCGCACTTGTTGTGCAATGCAGTACATATACGACTTTCATAACCTAACGGCCGTTTATTTCGTTGAACGTCATCTCGACTAAATTTTTCTGCTCGCGGAATCTTTCAATCGCCTCTCTAATCCTCGACGGATGCCCGATGCACAACGCCAAGGCCTTGAAAATCACCTGATTCATCTCGTTTCTGTACAGCGACTTCATCGGCATCTGGTTCTTCTTGTAGAAATAAGCCGCCGACTTCATCGAATGCCGGTATTCCTTCCCCTTGTCGCGCTCGTTGGCGGTCGGGTGAACGTATCTCAACTCCTTGAGGAAAACCATTTTTTTCTCCGGGAACATTGTTCTCATACGGAAATGAATGTCATTTTCCTCGCCATAAAGGAAAATGTTCTCGTCAAACATCCCGATTTTTTCGAAAACGTCTTTGTTCATCGCAAAGCACGCTCCCGATAAAAACATTCTTTTATATTGAAAATCATCGGTTTGCAGTTTCTTGCGGAAAAACACTTTTCGGAACGCACTCGTCGTACGGGTGTAATAAAACGAGCTGTTTCTTAGACTCTCGTTTTCCATCGACGTAAATCCGCAGAGTGCGACGTTTTCGTCATTTAAAGTTTCGACGATTTTAGAGAACATCGGCATGATGATTCTCACGTCCGGATTCATTATCAAGAACTTGCCTGATGAAGAGAGTCTTATTCCGACGTTGTTACCTTGCCCGTAGCCGCCGTTTTTGCTGTTACTTACAACAACAATTTTTTCGCCGTAAACGTCTTCAATCTCCTTCCGCATCGTCTCGAAACCCGCGCTTGCGTTGTCAACGACAATAACCTCCAGTTCATCGCCGAGGTCGTTGTGCTTGAAAACAGCTTTCAGACAGTCGAAAATATCTTTTTCCGAGTTGTATGTGACAATGATTATTGAAAGTCTTTTCATTGAAAATCAAGATTTTAACAATGATTTTATCTTGAAGATGTCTTTCCACCCAAGCAGCAACGCCTTCGACTGCATCCTGAAAAGATGACGGTATTGCGGAATGAAAAGGTCGGCGATGTAACCTGCCGACAGATTTGAAAGTATCGCGACGACGGCTGCTCCTTCAGTGCCGAATCGTGGAATCAGCAACAGGTTGAAAATCACACAGATAAGACAGCCGAATGCGTCACGAAGAATGGCGTATTTCTGCAAACCTTCGATGATGAGCAGTTGTCCGGCGGTGTTCGACAGGGCGACGCTCACGACTTTGAACGAAAGAATCTGCAAAATCAAGACCGCCGGAAGATATGCCTTCCCGAAGGTCCAGATGACGAGATAATATGAAATCAGGCTTGTGACCGCCGCCATGAAGATGCTTCCCCAGATGGTGACGTTCATGAAAACCTGCGATTTTTTCTTGTATTCGTCATTGTCTTTCTCTCTTGTCCGTATCAGAATCGGGGCGACGGTCTGCGCTATGATTGTCGGGACGAAGATAAGCACCTCGACGAATTTGCTCGCCACCGAGAACTGCCCGACCGAAGCCGAGTCGATCATCTTCCCGATCATCACCTGGTCGATGCGTTGGTAAATCATCACCGCCGCGCCCGTCAGCATCAACGGAAACGACTGCGCCACAAGGTATTTCGCCCATTTGGTGTCAAACCGCCACAGCTTCATCCTGTCGATTTTCAGTCGGTATGACGTGCAATAGCCGCTCGCAAGCAATACGAAATCGAAGGTGTAAACGGCGATGAACCAGCCAAGACCCGCCTTCGCAAACAGCAGCCCGATTTTGATAAGCGCACCGATGACCGTCCTGGAGATTTCAGTCTTCACGACGTATTCGTTCCACACCAACGACGTGAAATGATTCCTGATGACATTCAAGCTGTTAAGTACAATGGAGAGCGAATACAGCATTATCATCCATCTCGTGAACGAGTCGGTTTCGGTTATCATCACCGAGACCGCCACGGCCGCCAGCGTGATGACGGCCAGGACGATTTTTATCATGAACGCCGTCCCGATGATCACGTCTCTTTCTTCGGGATGCCTTGACTCCTCGCGGATCTCGATGCTGTCGAGACCGAATGTCGCAAACACTTGAAAGATACAGACATAGCTGATGACATAGTTCATCAGGCCGTATTGCTCCGGGCCGAGGTAACGCGCCACGAGAATGCCGACGAGAAGGCTTCCGAGAAGACTCACCGTCTTTCCGGCGACCGCCCAGCCGACGTTTTTCGTGATTTTTATGGCGTTGTCAGAGAGTTTCATTTTTGTTTGTCCTGCGGATTATGCGGATTTCATCTTTCTTCTGCGTTGATTTGCGGAATCTGTGCAGGTCGGTTAAAAGTCGTAGTATTTTCTGCCGATACTTGTCCTCAAACCGAAGCTGAAGATGAAATTGTCTTGATTGTCAAGTCCTTCCGGGGCGAGATGACGTTGCGTCAGGTCAACGAAAACGTTGAGGTTGTACGCCGGGTTTATCAAATAAGAAACCGTGAAGTCATTCATTATCAGTGTCGTTTTCCTTCCCGTGAGGAGATAATGTCCGTAGAATCCGTTCGGGTCTTCTTCCGGGTCGAGGATGTGTACGTGGTCGTGATAGTCGAGATAGACGTTGTGTCCGTAGTTGTCGATGGTACCGTCGGCGTTCTTGATGTCGTCGCCGTACTGTCCGAAATTGATTTTGTATTGGAAATAAAGGCGTTTCCAGTTGTATTGTGCGCGTCCGATGCATTCCCAGAGGTTTGCGCCCCACGGATGCGCGAGCGGCTCGTTGTAATGTGCGTAGTTGTCCTCTCCGACACCGCATCCCGAACCCTGTGATGTGTGCGAATACATGTACGGCATCACGATGTTACCTTCGAGTTGCAGGAACAACCCGTTGACGTTGAAGCAGTTGTAGTTCTTCACTCCGAGCTGGTACGACTGTTTGTTGGCGTAATAGCCCTTGCCGCCGATGAACTCCTTGAACGTCATCTCGTCGAGGACGAACTGTCCGTAAATAGTGGTGTGTTTCCCGACGATGACGCTTGCGGTGACGCCGAGGAGTGAGTTGTCGGGCGACGTCCCGGTGTAATATTCCGCCGGACGCAGGAATATTATCGGGTTGATGTATTGGAAATCAAAGCCGCGGCGTATTCCGAGCGAGTCCTGGTTCTTGGCCACGAGCGCGTCGAAAAACCCGATGTTCACGCGTTTTGAGACGGCGAAGTCGAGGTAATGTATCACCGTGAACTTTCTCGCATAGGTGTTGTCGGCCAAGACCCTGTTTCTGTCGGTCATCTGACTGTAGAGGCAGGTGTATTGGATCCGCCAGAAGTCGGCGGTGAGTTTCAGATACGGATAACTCAAAGCGTTGTCAGACAATATCATAGAGCGGTATCCGTCGCCGATGAAGTTTTTTCCGTAGCCGAGCGTCGCATCGAGCCATCTCACGGGCCGGAATGCGATGTAAGCCTGTGTGTTGGTGTAGTCGAAGCCGGTCTCCTTGAATTTCCTCGCCCAGCCTTGACCCGGTATGACTTTCTTGTCTTTGATGTAGTTTGTGATGTATTCAGGGAAAACCGCTTGATTTTCATGGACATTGGTATAGAAAGCAAAGTTTTTCCCAATCGTCCCCTTGATTTCAAGGCCGCGTGTGTTCACCCATGTGGTGCGTGTGCCGTCGCCGCCGACCTCGAAATCCATCAGCGGGTTGGCGGCGATGTAAAAGTCATCATTCTTGTCCTTCACCCTCAAAAAATCATCATTCAAAAACGAACTCCAAACATAATTCCAGAATTTGTTTTTTGCCGTGATGTCGAAACGGTATTGATTTTCAAGGCTGTCAAGATCCGTGATTTCTTTAAACTGAAATTCCGACCAGGAACGCAATGCGGTGTGGAAGATGTAGTCGGAGTTGTAAGCCGCCGCCTGAACGTCAATCTCGTAATCGTCGTTCAACGGGATCTGAAGCTCCTGAGCCTTGGCCGTGAAACATGCCAGAAATATAAGTACGATAACAAATGTCCTATTTTTCATTTTTTTATGACTTTGGCCGCCGGTTCTATATTCGTCAATAACCAACTGAACAGCAACATGTTAAAGAAATTGAAGAAAATTATTCCGCATTGCCTTTCAAAAATCGCTTCGAAAAATGCGTTGAAACTGATTATCAGAATAAAAATCAGGTATATGATGGAGAAATTCTTGTTTTTTATCATGATGAAAATCGGGACGATGAAATATCCCAACAACAGTATCAAGCCGATGACTCCAAGGCTGATTATTGTTTCAAAATATTGATTGTGAGTGTTTAATGTGTTTGCGATGGCATCGGTGGTGTAAATGTAATCTACATACATCCTGCCGACTGACTCCGGCGTGCAGCATCTTCTTCCCGCATTTGTCATGATGAAATTCTCGGTGAAGCCGTTAGGCACATGCCAGTTGCTGACGTCAGGCTGTTTGGTGAATGTCAGTATTTCCTGAAGAAGAATGTCTCTGTTATGTTCAAATGTTTGTTTGTCAACGCCTTGCACGGGTACGATTGATGAAACCAAGTTGTCTCTGTGTGATTTGTATGATTTTACGATTTCATCGTATTTGTCGCCCGAGCCTACGCCAAACAACCAGTTTTCTTTCAGAACTTGTTTGTAACCGATGAATTGCACAAGTCGTCTGTCGTTTGTGCTTTTTGAAGTGATGATATTCAGCGTTTCTGTGATTCTTGAGATGCTTTCCGGCAGCAATTTGATCGTGCCTCCGGCGGCGGCCAATATTATCGCACATGTGACAACTCCTGCCTTTTTCTCTTTTTTGGCAAAAAATGTCCACGCCAAAAGGATGATTGTCTCTAAAATCAAGACGACTATTCCGGCGCGGGAGTTGCACAGAATTATGAAAACGAACAGCATCACCTCGGCGATGACGTATGATATTCTGACTTTCAACTCCTTCTGATTGAAAAACTCAATGTAACAGAAAGCGAAAGCTAACGTTGCATACATCGACATGTACGAATGATGGACGTAATAAAGTTTCATGAGTTCCTTGTCGAAGAATCGTGACGTGCCGTAGCCGTTGAAAATCACATCGATGGCCGCCCAGATGACATTCGTCAGGAAGAAAACCAAGATGCCGGCTGTCAGACTGCAAAACACTGCGCGGATCCTGTCTTTTGTGAGATACGACATGTCTGACAAAAGGAAAATGAGAGGGAAGAATAAGAATCCGAGTTTCTTTATCACAGCCATCCAGCCTTCCGCGGCGTTTTGGGTGTAAATCATCCCGCAAAGGGTGGCTAACCATGTCAGCATGAAGATGATATATGCCCATTTCCATCGCAGTTGGGTCTTGTTGAACTGGAATTTTTGCTGGATGATGATTTTGAGGATGGCGCATGTCACAAGTGCTATCTCAAGAACCTGCGCCACATACCAGTAAAACGGTATTGAAAATGCCAGGATTAACATCAAAACAAACTCGGCTTTCTGAAAAGGTGTCAATTTGGCGAAAAGATTTTTCACGGGTGTAATATATTGATTATAAAAAGATTACTGAATGATAAACACAGCTTCGCCCTTTCAGCCACATTTTCAGCGGCGTACAAGCGTAACTTATCCTAAATTTTTGCAAAAATAGGATAAATTTCTTTATAAAAAAATAATATTAAAAAGGTTTTTTACGGAATTTTTATGTCGTTAAACTCCTTTCTGAGCTCTTTGCTAAATATCCAGCGGACATCAGACATCCATTTCCTGACATATTGGCAATAGTCGTAGAAAAACATGTAGCTGTAATACAGGAAAATACTTCCGGCGATGGCAATCGGCCATTTCACGAGGCAGAACAGCAAGGTGATTCCGACGGCCATCACGAGCGGATGCATAAGAAGCTCCACCACGAAGTTGACAGAATTGCTGAAAGCCTTGTCTTTTAGTCCGTGGATGACGGAGACGGCGGTCACCCATATCGGGCTTGACACCACAGCGGCGACCAAGAACAACGGCAATCCGACGGTGATTGCAAAAGTTTTCCACAGCGTGCGCCAGAAAGGTCTCTTCTTCGCGACGGATGTCACCGACACGCCTTGCTCCTTGCGGTGTTTCGTGAATGTCCTGATTTTTTCGAAAAGATTCTGGGCTTTTTCGGGTTCTTTCTTTGAGAAGTTGACCATCTTCGAGATGTATCTTTTGTTCCTGTTGCGTCTCCTTTTCAGTGACACAGGCGGAAGCCCGGCCTTGATTTTCACCAACTCCCAGATTGCGTCATAGTCTTCATTGTCAGGGATATATGAAATCAATTCGGCTAATCTTTCGGTAAGGATATTCTTCAGATCGAGCAGTTTCTCCGGCTCGGTTTTCTCGGTGTTGTTTTTCAGATATTCGGTGATGTTTATCGGTTTGCCGAAGCTCACGAGTGCCGTCGAGCGGAAACGGAAATAGTCGCCGTATTCGATGCCGACCGGCACGATATAGACGGGCTTTTTGTCGCCGTATTTCTCATTTGCCTGAAAAGCTATGTGGAAAATGCCTTTCGACAGCGGCCTGAGCGAGTGCTTGGCGCGGTGAGTCGCCTCCGGGAATAAATATAACGGGACACCATCGTAAATCGAGTCGATGGCTTCGTCGATGACGGCGGCGTTTTTGTCCCTGACGGCATCTAAACCGTCGCGCATCCTGTAGATCGGAAGCATCTTCAGGCGACGCAGCAGAGCACCGGCGAGTTTGTTTTGAAATATGTCGGCGCGCGCCATAAACAGCTGATAACCACGGCTCGACAGAATCATAGCCAGGGCATCGGTCAGGGCGTTGCTGTGGTTGATACCGAAAATGCACGCGCCGTCGGTCGGGATGTTTTCTCTTCCGACGACATGATAACGCTTGAAGCTGCGGCGTATGTGGCGGCAGACGAAGAATTTCAAAGTCTTGTAAAACCAATCTTGCTCTTGTATCTTTTTCAACATATTTCAATTTTTTGAAGCCGCAAATTTACGTAAAATAAAAGAACGGAGTGGAATTTTTTATAATTTTGCAGCGAATTTTATGAAATTTTGAGATTTGTTATGAAAACATTTAGAATTTTGAGCTGCGTGGCGGCTTTGGCGCTTGGATTTTTCGCCGTGATGTTCGCCGTCGAAAACATGGGAAAGAAAACGGTGGAATCATTAGCATTGGAAGAGATTTACACACAGCCGCTGTGCAGCGGGATCGTCGGCTACAACGACATCGTGCCGCTGAAGATAACGATGGAAAACGGAAAAATTTCAGACATCGAAATCCTTGACAACCGTGAGACGCCGAAGTACATGAAACGTGTCGTCGAAGGCGGCCTGGTGGAGAAATTTTATGGCCTTACCCCGTCGGAGGCTGCCGGTCTTGACGTGGATGCTGTCAGCGGCGCCACTTTCACTTCAAACGCCATCATAAAATCGGTCCGCGCCACGATGGAGGATTATGACGAAAGCCATCATCCGGGCATCTGGGGCTGGCAGCTCCTCGGCGTGATTTTGAGCGCAGCGATGATTGTCGCTTGCAGCACCGCCATGGCACGGATGAGAAAAAACATCAAATAACCTGACAAATTTGAACATAAAACAACAGAGACGCCACATTGTGACGTCTCTACCATTTGACGCAAATATCTGAAAATCAGAAAATATAATTGAATCCGATATATGATGCCATTCCGGCTCCGTCGAGTTTGTCGAATGGTTTCGCGAACTCGGCTGAAATGACGAAGTTCTTGTTCATGATGAGTTTCACGCCAAGGCCGCCGGTCCAGTGCGGGACCTCTTTCTTGTCGCTGTAAATGATGCCGGTGCCGTATGGGATGAACTGATCACACTTTTCCTGTTCGTCAAGACGGAAAGTCTGCGTCACCATCCCGGCATCGACAAACGGATTAAGCGCCACGCACCAGTTCTGGTTTATGAACTTGAAATTGACCACTCTCCAGCGGATTTCGAGGTTCAGCCAGGCGAAGCCCTTGCCGATGACGCTGTTTCTGTTGAGACCGCGCACTATTGAGGCTCCGCCTAAAGCGTCAGTGTACATCTTCTTGAAAAACAATGTGTTGGTGTTCTGCATCGCATAGAACGGGATGTCGCCCGCGAGGACGTTCTGTGCGCCGATGCGATAGGCGAAAGTGAGATGTTCTTTATACAACGGGACATACTGCTGGAAGATGCCGGTGAATGTCAGGTGCGAGTAGCCGTTGCCGTCAATCATGTCGGGTGCCGCGGTGATGACAGCCTCGGCGTACATGCCGCGTGTCGGGTCGTTCTCGTAGTTCTTCGTGTCGTAGATCAAACCGGCCTTGAACTGCGTGACGTTGCCGCCGTCCCTCTCGTCTTCACGGATCAGACCTGTCAAGCAATACAGGTCGTAAAGTGTTGTCTGGCCGTCGTATGTGCTGAGTTTCAATCTGTCGGTTTTGTTGTTGTAATAAGCGATGCCGGCGCCGTAATAAAATCCTTTTATGTCGCCGATCTGCTGCTGCATGCTCGCCACGAGACGGAACTGGTTGCGGCTGAAGCCGTAGAAACCGCTGTCTTTCATGCCATACTCAAAGTCAGGAATGCCATTTGCGATGGCGAAATCCTTGTGATACGGCGCGGCATAACCGTTGAAGCCGTAGAAGTCGAACTTCTTGTCGATGAAGTAAGACACATCGACGAAGAGCTTGCCTTTGGGGATGATGTTGTTCCAATAGCTGTAGAAGCGGAACACGCTCGAGCCTTTGGTGTAGGTCGAGATCTCGAAGTTCAATTTGTAGTTGTAGCCCGGATATTTCGAGCCGTCGCCGTAGTTGAAAACGTCCATGCAGACTCCGTACTGGAATCCCATGTCGGAACGGTAGCCCACCACCGGAAGCGGTCCGAAGTTCCAGCCTTTCTTGATGATTTCGCCTTTCTCGTTGTAGATCTTCTCTTTTTTGGCTTTCTTTTCTTTCTTTGGTTTTGTCGTCTCTGTCGTCTGCGCCGCAAGTCCGAATGAAATCAGAAGCAGCATTGTAAAAGTTAATAGTTTTCTCATTGTTAATATTTTTATGGTTATCTATTCGTTTTCGTCTTGGTTTGTGTTTTTGTTATGGTTTTTCCCTTCAAAAACAATCACTATTTCGCCTTTCACTTCTTTTTTTGAGAAATAATCAATCACTTCGGCGAGTGTGCCGCGGACGTTCTCTTCAAAGACTTTTGTCAGCTCGCGGGCGACTGACACGTGGCGTTCCGGACTGGCGGCTTCGGCGAGTTGCCCGAGTGTCTTGACAAGCCGGAATGGTGACTCGTAAAGTATCGTAGTATATTCGTTTTCAACGATTTGCTTAATCTTTGTCTGACGTCCTTTCTTGTGCGGGAGGAAGCCCTCGAAGATGAAATGGTCGGCGGCCAAGCCTGAGTTGACGAGGGCGGGGACAAACGCCGTCGCGCCAGGAAGGCATTCCACCGGCACTCCGATGCGGAGACATTCGCGCACCAGCATGAAACCCGGGTCGGAGATGGCGGGAGTGCCTGCGTCTGTGACCAAAGCCATGCGCTCACCGTCGGCGATGCGCTGCGCGATACGTTCCACAACAACGTGCTCGTTGTTGAGGTGAAACGCCACCATCGGCTTGCTTATGTCATAGTGTTTCAATAAGTTACCGCTTGTGCGTGTGTCTTCGGCAAGAATGACATCGACCTCCTCGCGAAGTATGCGCAAGGCCCGCAATGTGATGTCTTCGAGATTTCCGATCGGTGTTGGAACAAGATATAACTTCATTTTTTAAGTTGTAAAGTTGAAAGTTAATAGAGGAAGCGGCGTTCGACAAGTTCCTGGAGTTTCGTGTACGCCTCTGACTCGATATCCCACTGAAGCTCGACGCGCAGCTCGCTGAGATACACTATCGCGCCTCCTACTGTCGGGAACTCGTTCAGCACATCGATGGTCTTGTTGTAACGCTCTTCTGAACCTCTGAACAGGTCGTGAATCATCATGATGCGGTCGTTGAGTGTCACTGCGGATTTTATGTCGGAAATCGGGCGGCGTTGCAGACGCGCGGCGAGGCTGTTGTCTTCGGGAATGCTGCTCACAACGGGATTTACAGGATTCACAGAGTCTGTTTCCTCAGCTTTTTTTTCATCTTCTTCGTCAACCGCTTTTTCCTTTTCATCGTCATTGAAGTCGAGAGGCTCGATGGAGAAGGTCACGTCTTCTTCATCTTCCCAGTCTTCGTCGTCAAAATCATCGTCGTCATCGGCGTTTTCTTCGACAGGATTTTCTTCGTCGTCAAAATCATCGTTATCATCGGTGTT
>JAUNNU010000010.1:0-15699 GCA_030537295.1 Bacteroidia bacterium | reverse complement strand
CTTCTTCGTCGGAAATTTTCTCTTCGACAGGATTTTCGTTGTCGCCCGGCATCTCGATTTCAAACTCAACGTCGTTGTCTGCCGGCTCATCGTTCACGTCTTGATCGTCATCAAGGTCCTGACTTTGACCAAGGTTTTGATTAAATTCCTGTGAATCAATGAGAAGTTCGTAAAACTCACGTGTCCTGTCCATCAAAATGTCGTAGTCGAACTGTTCGAGGCTGCGGCCGTTTCTGTAAAGGAAATCGACCTGAACCATCATTTTGCCGAGATGTCTCTTCAATTTCAGGATGATATTTTCATCATTTTTTCGTGCTTCCATAGCAATAATTTTTCTAATTTTGCGAGCTAACAAAAATAGGTTATTTTTTAATACGACGAGTATGTTTCTTGAAAAAGATTATCACAACAAGACTCAGGGCTGGATTGAGGTGGTGTGCGGCTCAATGTTTTCCGGCAAAACCGAGGAATTGATACGCCGCCTGAACCGCGCCCGGATCGCAAAATTGAAGGTAGAGATTTTCAAACCCGGCATCGACACACGCTACAGCGAAGAAGACGTGGTCTCGCATAACGCCAACGCTGTCAATTCGATACCGGTCGAAAACGCGCAGCAGATCTTGTTTTACGCCAACGACGTTGACGTTGTCGGCATCGACGAGGCGCAGTTTTTCGGCAGCGAACTCGTTGACGTGTGCCAGCAACTTGCCAATCAAGGTATCAGGGTCATCGTCGCAGGTCTCGACATGGACTTCCTCGGAAAGCCTTTCGGCCCGATGCCCAACCTCATGGCGATAGCCGAAGACGTGACGAAAGTCCACGCAATATGCATGAGATGCGGCAGCTTGGCGCAGTACTCGCACCGCACCATCGCCGGCGACAAACTCGTGGTGCTCGGCGAGACCGAAAGCTACGAGCCGCTTTGCAGAAGCTGCTACCTGAAAGCGATGGCGGAGAAAGAAATGAGAGATAAGCGAGAATGACGATAACAACTCTGTCGAAAAATAAAACATTGGAAATCAAGGCGATAGCAATACTGACCATTGCCTTGCACAATTTTTTTCATTGGATAGAGCCTTATAAATGCGGCGAAAACGAATTCTATTTCAACCTAAGCCGCATGCATTGCTTTCTCAACACATTAACAAATTCTCCCGCCGATTGCGTCAACACCGTTTTTTCGTTTCTCGGTCATTACGGCGTGGTGGTTTTCGTCCTGCTGAGCGGCTACGGCCTCACCATTTCGATGATGAAAAATAAAGTCGGTTTTCGGGAGTTTATCTGCAAACGTGTTGTCAAACTCTGGCTGCTTCTGCTCATCGGAATCGTGATTTTCTTCTTCTCGAAACTTGTAATTGAAGGCGAAACGTTTTCCTGTTACGACTGGAAACACATAGGTTACAGAACATTTTTCATTCACACTCTGATTCCTGGTTGCGGCACGAAAATGGTCGGGCCGTGGTGGTTTTTCGGTTTGATATTTCAACTTTATCTGCTGTTCCCGATTTTGTTTAAACTATTTGAAAAAAGTAAGTTTAAACTGTTGTCAACTATTGTAATAATATGTATCATATTTTCATATTTTTGCGTATATGGACTTATGCCTGATGTTGAAGTCTATGTTTTCATGAACGCTCCCGGATATCTGCCGGTTTTCATCTTGGGAATGTGGTTGGCACGGAGCCAAGGAAGGGAAATGTCATTTGTCATTGCTATAATTGCGTTGATAATCTTTGTGTTAGGCAATTTTTACAAAGCGTTTTTCCCGCTCACTTTTTTGTCAGTCGGGATTTTAACAATCTCGTGCGTTTTTTTGTTAAGGAAAAGTGATGACCGTATCGGGAAAAACCGTATTTTGGTTTTTATCGGCGAGATTTCGATGATAATTTTCGTTTCCAACGGCGTTTTGCGCGACCCGTTTGTGACGATGGCAAACAATCTCGGCACGGCGTCAGGCAGATATTGTTCTGCTATTTTGTTTCTGTTCACAACAATAATTATCAGTATTTTAGGTTATTTTGTATATCAAAAAAGTCTTGAGTTTTTAAAAAAGAAAATACATTTTTTATAAAAAAGAGTAATAACAAATAAATCATAACATTATGAAAATTAAACAATTATTATTGACAACAATTACCTTATTTCTTATGACAAATTGCACAAACGCACAATCGACGTTCGACAGCCAATGGAAGGAATTTGACGAAAACATTTCAAAACGTCTTCCCGAATCGGCCGGAAAAATCCTTGATCAGATTGAAACCTTGTCAGTTGCGGAGAAAAACGATGTTCAGCTGCTGAAAGTCGCCGTCAAACGAAGCGAGGTCTTCCAACTCAACAGCGAAGATGTTATCGACACGACCATAAATTACTGCAATGCGTATCTGCCAAAACTCTCCGACGTCTCACAGTCAATATTGAAAATTCAAATTGCAAAAATATATAATGAATATTCATATAAATTTAAATACAATCCAGACGAAATTGAAGGTAAATATTTGTCCGCCTTCGAAAATGTTAAGGCGTTGAAAAAAACGTCCATGTCAACATATAAACCTCTTTTTGAAAATGAGAAAACCAAGTTTGACGTGGAACTCGAACCGACTGTTTACGACTACATCGCGCATTGCGTCCTCGATTTCTATGAAGATGATTTGGACGAATATATTGAAAAATACAATTCTTTATATGCTCAACTCATTGATTTTGATAACGATAAGAAATATAGAAAGGCCTCTGTGTATAACAAGATAAACCAAATAGAACGTCTTGTGGATTATTATCATGACAATGAGCATAACATTTTGTATTTCAATGAATTGAATGTTATTTTAAAAGGTTGCAAAGACAATGTTACTATTGCAAGAATCAAATCTTCGCAAGCCAACATCATGATGCGTGAGGAAAATTACGTTGAAGCGTTGAAATTGTGCGATGAAGTCATTGCAATGGATTCAATATCAGATGATTACAGTAAATGTGTTGACTGTAGGAAAAGCATTTTGGACAAGTCCGTTTCCATTGAAATGCAGAATGTCCAGGTTCCTGGAAAGCCGATTCCGGCCGGATTTTCGTATAGAAACACAACAAATCCTTCGTACAGGATTTATAAAGTCGATGCCAAAGACATCACCAATAACAGAAATTCAAACTTGGAGGAAATTCTTAAATTGTTGACTTTCAAGGAAATCGTGGCTGAAGAAACATTGGAAATTCCAGCCGAAACCGATTACAAAACGCATTCGTCGCTCATTGCGCTTCCGGCTCTCGAAGTCGGCTCGTATATCATGCTTGTGTCGGCAACCGATGACTTTGACAATACAGACAAATTGATTTTCAATGTGTTCCAAGTCAGTAACCTTACTTACGCCGTTCATAACTTCGACGGGAAAAATGAGATTTACACTTTGAACCGCGAGACAGGTTCGCCAATCGGAGGCGTGAAAGCCGAGTTTTTCAAAGAGGAATATGATTATAAAAAAGGTGTATATGTACAAAAGTCAAAAGGCAGCGTGACGACAGATTCCGAGGGTTACGCCGTGATGCCGGATATTTCTACAGGCTTCATAATCAATCTGTTTTCAGGCAAAGACATCTTGCTTTCGCATGATTTGATTTGGAATAACAATGTAAAACAAGGCAATTTCAGAAAGCAGGTCCGTCTTTTCACCGACCGTCAGATTTACCGTCCGGGTCAGACGGTGCAGTTCAAAGGCATCTGCACGCGCGGAAACGGAAAGACAAACGAATTGTTGACCAACGAGAAAATCGAAGTCAAATTGCTCGACGCAAATTATCAAACAGTTGAAAAACAATCGTTTGTAACCGACGACTTCGGTGCTTTTTCGGGAAGTTTCGTTCTGCCGTCTGATGCTTTGAATGGAGATTTCCGTATTACGACCAACGATGGAAGTGTTTATTTCAAGGTTGAAGAATACAAACGTCCGACTTTTGAAGTCACGTTCAACAAACCCGAAAAGGAATATTCAATCGGTGATAATGTGAGAGTTACGGGCAATGTCATGGCGTTTTCAGGTTTCGGCATCGACAATGTGAAATACGAATACACGATCATGCGCCAGACCACTTTCCCGTTCAGATGCTGGTGGTGGATTTTCAGAAACATCGAAACCGAACAAATCGCTTCCGGTGAAGGAACGACTGAGGCCGGCGGATTGTTTAACATTGATTTTCAATTGATTCCCGACAATAGCGTAAAAGCACGCGAACTTCCGATGTTCACCTATATAATTAATGTGAAGGTAACGGATGCGCAAGGAGAGACACACGAGGACTCGTATTCCATAAATGCTTCCTACAATAAATTCAACATCACTCTCAAAAAAAATCAGAAACTCGCAAGTAGTTCAGGGAACGTCATCACTTCCGACGATTTGAAGGATTGCAAGGTTGTCGTGTCGAACATCAGCGGAAATCCAGCATCGACAAATGTTGAGTATAAGATTTATAAAGTTACTGACAATGAAAGATTTACGTACAATTTAGGAAGTTTTGACAGACATCTTCTGAAAGACGAAGAGTTGAAAAATCTCTTCCCGAATTTCGATTTCTATAATGACGGAAAACTCGATTTGAAAGACTGCGAGGTCGTTTATGAAAACGTTCTGAAAGTCGATGGCGAGGCCGATTTGTTCAAGAAAAACACAAAGTTAGCCGCCGGAAATTACGTCATCGAACTGAAATCCGTTGACGATACACTGTCAGAATATTCAGAGAAATTTGTGTTTTTTGAACCGAAATCAACGAAGATGCCGTTCAAGACTTTGTGTTGGTCGGCGATTGACAACAGCTCCGTGCAACCCGGCGATGAAATCAATCTTAACATCGGCTCGTCGGCAAATAACGTGATGGCGATTGTTTATGTTACAAACAACGAAAACATCCGTTATTCGGAACGTATCATGTTGAATAACAACGTGAAAAAGATTTCATTTAAGGTGATGGAGGAGGACAGGGGATCTCTCATTTTTGATGTTGTTTTTGTGAAGCACAACCAATTGCAAAAAGTGAATTACAACGTCAAGGTGCCGTTCGACAACCTGAAACTTGGCGTTGAACTCCATGCCGAGCGGACGAATCTTCTGCCGGGTGCCGAAGAGACGTGGAGCGTCACGATCCGTGATTATAAGAAAAATCCAGCGTTCGCGTCGTTGTTGGCAGGGATGTACGACTCTTCGCTCGACGCAATCGTTCCAAGTTACTATGGAAACGACTGGTCTCTTAACATGATTCCAAGTTACAGAAAATCAAGCACTTTCAATTTTGACAGAGGATTTGGAAACAATGCCGCGTCTTTGTATTCCTATAACTATAATTTCTTTTTCAATCCGGCCACGTTGTATTCGGATGTCGCTCTTATTCAAATATTTAGTGGTTCGAGACGTAACATTATGTATAGGCAAACCGGCATGAAATCCCTCGGTGCAGTGGCTGATTATGCGGATGTTGTTTATGAAAGCGTGGCTGTTGAAGAGGAGATGGCCGAATCGCCTTCGGCTGCGGTTCAAGATGAAGATATTGACGTTGATAATATGGAAAAAGAAGATGCGCCTGTCATGCAAATCCGCTCGAACTTCAACGAGACGGCGTTCTTCTATCCGAACCTCAAAACTGATGAAAACGGCGACGCAACGTTCTCATTTACAATGCCCGACGCTTTGACACGCTGGAAACTGAGGATGCTCGCCTACACAAAAGACTTGAAAGTCGGGACGTATGAAAACACATTCGTCACCCAGAAACCTGTGATGATCATGGCCGACATGCCGCGGTTCTGCTACGATGAAGACACGCTGTGGCTCGTCGCGAACGTGGTCAACCTTTCTGAAAAGGCGATTTCGCCAGTTGCGAAGTTGGAAGTTTTTGAAGATGTTGAAAATAACGTTACCTTAAGCGACATTATTCTTTCCGAAAAGGAAATCAAGATGGAAGAGATTCCGGCGGGAAGAAGCCTGAGCGTGAGATGGAAAGTGGCGATGAAAAAAGACGTCAACCTGCTGACTTTCAGGTTCTCGGCCACCGCCGGCGACTTCAGCGATGCCGAACAGCACATCATGCCGGTACTCAGCACCGAGGTCTTCATGACACAGACTTTCTCGCTCATCGCGAAAGGCAACGAGAAGAAAAATTACAACTTCAACTTCGAGAATGAAGGCGAGAGAAATCACGCTATCACGTTGAATTTCAGTAAGAACCCGACATGGTACGCGGTGCAGGCACTGCCGTATCTCAACAACGATAACGAGAAATATGCCGAGACCGCTTTCCACAGATATTTCACAAATTCGGTTGCAAGACACATCGCGGCAAGCCTGAAAGACTCGCCGGAGATGAAGAGACTGCTCGAATCTTTAAACGACGATTCTTCAAACAACGCCAAGTCGGAACTTGAGAAAAATCAGGAGCTGAAAGAAATCCTTCTCAACGAAACGCCTTGGGTCGTGGATGCCAAGAACGAGGCCGAACAACGCGCTGACATCTCGAAACTCTTTGATACAAAAGCGATTGACAAAAACATAGAATCGGCTTTGAAGATTTTGAAGAAGAAACAGAAACCGAGCGGCGGCTGGCCGTGGGTCGAAGGAATGCCGGAAAGCCCTCTCGTGACACAATATATATTAGGTGGATTCGGACGACTTGAGAGCCTTGCAAACAACAAAGATGCTGGTGCCATTGCCGAAAAAGCGTTCCATTTCATTGAAAATGACGTGGTTAAGAGATTCAACGATTTGAAGGAATCCGACAGGAAAGACTATCATTGCAGCGTGATGATTGTCAGGGAGCTTTTCGTGATGAGTTACTTCCCGAAGTTCAAGACAAACGAGAAATTCAATGAGGCGAGGGCGTTTTATATCGGGAAACTCAAGAATGACTGGACGAATTTCAACTTCGAGGCGCAGGCTGGCATCGCACTGATTCTCAACAGAAACGGCGACAAGACCGAAGCAATGGCGATTCTCAAGTCATTGCGCGAATGCGCCCAGAAGAACGAACTCGGAATGTATTGGTTTGAAACAGGTTACAGTTGGTATTCAGGCTCGACAAGGCAAAGCATCGGCGTTGAAGACGAGGCTCGCATCCTTGAGGCGTTCAACGAAATCGACCCGAAAAACGAGGAAATCGATGCGATGCGCTTCTGGATTCTTGGACAGAAACGCACCAATATGTGGGACAACGACCGCGCCACAGCCGAGGCGGTTTACGCCATCGTCAACCGCGGAACCGACTGGGTCAACGACAACGGCGTAGTCACGATAACGATTTCAGGTGAAGAAGTTGACTTAAATAATGGCGAAGCCGGTGCTGGTTTTGTTCAGAAAACACTCCCGACCGACGGCGATTATTCAAACGTCTCCATTGATAATCAGACAAATCATCAGGTTTGGGGCGGGATGTTCCGCCAGTATTTCGTGCCGATTGACAAGGTGCAAAAGTCAAACGAGGACATGAAGGTGAGACGCGAGCTTTTCGTTGAGAGAACCGAAGGTGACAAGACGAATTATGTGCCGGTTTCCGGAGAAAACATCAAAGTCGGCGACAAGATTAAGATCGTGCTTCACATTGAGAACCAGCAGGATATGGAGTTTGTGTATCTGAAAGACCTGCGCGGCGCATGCTTCGAGCCGACGGAACAGATTTCTCGTTATCATTACGACAACGGACTTTGGTATTATCAAAGCACGAGCGATGTGGCGATGGAGTTCTTCTTCGACAACATGCCGAAAGGAAAACACGAGCTTTCGCACACTGTCTATGTCACGAAAGAAGGCTCATTCAGTGCGGGTTACGCCGTGATACAGTGCCAATACGCGCCGGAGTTCGGAGCTTATTCGGAAGGAAGCAGGGTTGAGGTTCAGAACAAGTGATTTGATAACTTTTTGAATTTTGTCCAAAACCATGTCAAAACCATGAGTTTTGGACAAAATCAAAAATAATATTTTTAGGCGAATAAGTCATCTTACAGGTTTTTTGAAAAGCATTTGACAAAAAAAGTACCGGCTGATTATCCATCAAGTCGGTACTTGTTGTAAATTGTTGCCTAACCAGGGTTCGAACCTGGACTTTACTGATCCAGAGTCAGTCGTGTTGCCAATTACACCATTAGGCATCGCTTTTACGGCTGCAAAGGTACAACTTTTTTTTATTTGTCAAGCAATATTTTTGTTTTTTTCTTATTTAACAGATAATCAGACAGTTGCCAGTTGGACTCGCCGTATTTTTGCATTGTTTCAGCTTGTTTCGGGAACTCCGAAATATAGTTTTTGGTGTCTTTTTCCCGATATTTGTACAATCCTTTTTGTTCGTCCGCCGGTTTGTTGATGAAAAGCCAGTCGTCGTTTATGATGCCATATTTGTCATCAACCATGAAATATGCGAAGTCGCGGCTCTCTTTCAACAGGTTGATGCCGAAGGTGTTGTTGGTGTAAGGGATGTTCAGCCTGCCCATTATTGTCGGGAAGATGTCCATCTGGCTTGCGATGGCGTCGTTTGTCTCAGGTCGGATTTCCGACGGCATGAAGAACAGAAGCGGTGCGTGCAGGTAGCTCAGCGCGATTGAATATTCCGAGTCGAAGACGGAGCCGTGGTCGGCGACGAAGACGAAGAGTGTGTTGTCGAACCAGCTCTGCTGCGCCGCCATGGTGATGAACGTCTCAAGCGAGTAGTCGGCGTATTCGGTCATCTGGTATTTCAGCTCGCCGCTCCTCGGCGTGAAGTAATCCGGCAGGTAGAACGGGCTGTGGTCGGAGGCGGTGAGCATGGTGACGAAGAACGGTTTCCCGCGTCCGGCCAGCTCATTGATGACCGGGATGGAGAAACGGAACATGAAGTCATCGGGGACACCGAGTGTCGTCTTCACCTCGTGCGCCGGGTAGTCGGACTGCGAGACGATGCGTTCAAAGCCGTTCTCGGTGAGAAAACCGCCGATGTTGTCAAACTCGCTGTCGTGTGTGGTGAAATATGTCGTGGAATATCCGTTTTTCTGCAAGACGGAGGCGATTCCGTCGTATTGCAGAATCGGCGTGTGCTTGAACGGAAGCTGCCGGAAAACGACAGGGTACGACATCAAAGTGCTGTAAATCCCGCAGTAGGTGTGAGTCCCGGAAGTGTAATGATTGCTGAAAAACAACGACTTGTCGGCCAACGAATCGAGGAAAGGAGTGAGGTTCATCGTGTTTCCGCCGTGAGCGGTCTTGTTGATGCTCATGCCTTCCATGATGACGACTATGACATTGTAATTGTTTGGTTCTCCGTCGGTTACGACTTCTCTCGCCAACGGATAGTCTTCAATCTCATTTTTCAATTCAAAGATTTCACCGACGTTTGAAATCGCTTCGTCGTCGGGCATGAATCTCACCGACTTGTTGTCTTCGTCCAAGGTGTCGAGCCAGCTCCGGGCGAGAGTGTAATTCGGGTTCAACCCTAACTGGTTGAGCAGCGCGTTGTTACAGAAATACGCCGTTCCGACCATCATCGGGGATTTCTCGTTGAGACGGCCTCTCATCCCGATGAAAATAAGTCCCCAAAGCAAGACTGTGTAAATCGAATACGGAACATATTTTATTGACTCCCAGCCTGTTGAGTTTTTGAACATTCTGTTCGTTAAGTGATAGAACACGAACCCCGCCGCCGCCACCGGTATCAGCATCAGGAAATAAGTCGGCTCCTGAAAAATCATCTTGAAGACAAAGCCTGCGTCGCCGGTGTTGATCCATTCAAATGCGCCGTAGTTGAACCTGTCGAAAAACTGGTTGAAATAAGGTATGTCGGCCGAGCAGGTGAAGAACGTGAGCGTGAAAATCACGGTGAGCACGATGGTGTAAATCTTCTCGAAGCGGCGGCTTTTCCTGCCGAAAAATGCGAAAACTGACAGCGCGACGGTCGGGATGGCGATGGCGAAACCGATTGTGGCGACATCGAAACGGACACCCATTATGAACGCCTGAATGATCTCCCAAAATGTCCCGTCACCTAAACGGTTGATATTCAAGAAGAACAAAGTAAGTCTGAAACAAAAATATATCGCAAGAAGCAGCAGATAAAGCCTGATTGTCAGCTTGACGTGTACCGGTAATTTTTTCATCATAAAAATTTTTGCAAAGTTACATTTTTTATAATTTTGCACTGATTAAAAATTTGCAAAATGGAAGAAATTATTGAGTTTCTAAATCAGATAGTGGTCAACAACAACCGTCCGTGGTTCATGGAGCACAAACAGCAATATCTTGATGTTCAGGCGAAATTCAATGAGATCGCCGAGCAGATTCTTCTCGGAATCCAGAAATTCGACGACTTGACCAAAGGCCTGACTTTGAAAGACTGCACCTACCGTTTCTACCGTGACACGCGTTTTTCGCCCGACAAAAGCCCTTACAAGCGTCATTTCGGCGTTTTCGTCTGTCCGCAGGGTAAGAAATCGGGTCTTGCGGGTTATTATTTCCATGTTGAGGGCCGCGGCGCGGAATATCTCGGCCAGCACGGGCTTTATCCGGGCATGTATCAGTGCGAGCCGGCCGTCACGAAAAGCGTACGCGAAGACATTAATATATATGGTGCTGATTTTGAAAAGGCTCTGAAAAAAGCGAAGAATTTCACGCTCGACGAGTCGAAGTCGTTGAAAAACGTGCCGAAGGACTTCCCTGCGGACCATCCTTACGGGAGGTTTTTGAAGCTGAAGGATTATTGCCTGTCGCAGCCGATACCTGAAGACGTGTTGTTTTCTGACAATCTGGTTGAATGGGTTTTGGAGGAGTTTCGTTCGTGTTATGACTTCAATTCATTCCTGAACAGGTCGGCGTTGTTCGCACGTGAAAACGAATAATTTTAATGTCTGTGCAGCAAATCGTCTTTTGATACGTTTAGACGTTTGTGAAATATAAAAAATGACAATGTTTGACACGATATTGGAAAGTGCGCGAAAGGGGAGCGAACAGGCTCTGATGAGGCTCTACGACATCTGCTGCAAGATCGTTTTCAACGCAAGTTACAATATAGTGTCGGACAGGGACGACGCGGAGGAGATCACACAAGACGCCATAATGACGGCGTTTTCGCTGCTCGGCAGCTTTGAGGGGACGGAGACGAGTTTCATCGCGTGGGTGAAGAAGATAGCGGTCAACAAAAGCATCGACAGATACCGCAGGGAAAGCAGAATGCCGTTACGTGTTGATGTTGAAGAGTTTAAGGAAAGCGAATTTGTAAAATACGATGATGATGAGTTGTATTCTGTCGAGCAGATTAAGAAGGCGATTGAGGCTCTTCCGGATGGTTACAGGATGGTGATAACGCTTCATCTTTTGGAGGAGATGGAATACGAGGAGATAGCTAATATGTTGGGAATCAATGAGTCGTCGGTGAGGTCGCAATATGCGAGAGGAATTGCGAAGCTGAAATCGGAATTGAAGGTCAGGGGATGAAATGAAAAACGAAAGAACTGCGTAACGGTTCCATATCCGTAGAAAATGTTATGAATATTATAAATGTTTTATGAACATTGAAGATTTTATAAGGGAGAACAAACCGAGGTTTAACGACGATGCGTTGCCGGAAGGTCACCGCGAGCGGTTCATAAAATCGTTGCGAAAATCCGGTTTTGTTATGAAAAACGAAGATTATAGGCGTTCGGAAAAGACGTTGTCGTTGTTGACAATCTGGTATTCGGTGGCCGCCGCCGCGGTTGTCACCATCGCCGTTATCATATCGGGATTTGATTTTGGGAAAGATGTTTTGAATAAAATCCCTCAGACCGCTGACAATCAGGTTGTTGAGATGAGACATTTTTACGACAAGAAAGTTGACGAGGCGATAGAAAGTCTCGAAGGCGTGATGAAAAACGTTGATGATACGACGCGCATGAAGATCACGCAAGTAATTGACAATTTGGTTGATATGGGAGATGTCTTCGCTGAAATCGCACCGTTGCCGGAGGAAAAACAGATGGCGATTGTTGAACAAATCTACGACAATCGCATTAAGACGATAGAAAGGATTTCAGATAATGTCAGGAGATGAGAGAACCGCGAGCGGTTTCACATCCGTGGAATCAATCTTTGAATCTTTAAATTTTAAATTATAGTGTATATGAAAAAGTTATTTTTAGCATTAATCTGTTGTTTTACAGCAACATGGTGCCTCGCGAATGACGGAGGCGATGACAAGAATTACAAGTACAGTCAAGAAAGGAAAATCGACAAGGTCTATGATGTCCAGCCGAACTGCGAGCTTGAAATGGAAGGCATTTACAGCGATTACATCATCACGACATGGGATCAGCCGCAGATCTCTTTCGATGTGAAAATGGTGGTGAGAAGCAACAAGGAAAAACAGGTGATGCAGAAGTTCAATTCTGTTTCCGTTGAGTTCAAGCAGGAAGGCAACAAAGTCATTGTCAATACCATCGACAAACACGCCAGCAGCAAGTTCGACGGCTCTGTCTCGGTGAAATTCCACATCAGCGTGCCGGCCGACGTGAAGATGGACTTGGAGACGAAATACGGCACCATCGTCGTTGACAACGTGGAGAAGAATTTCAAGGCCGATGTCAGCTATGGCAGCATCACAGCCAATAACCTGAAGGCTAACAACGAGATAGACGCCAAGTACAGCGACATAAACATCACATACGCCAAGAATCTCGAACTTGAGATGAAGTATGGCAACGCAAAGATCAACAAGGTCGAGTCAATCGACGCCGACATCGAATACAGCGATTTCACCTCCACAGAGGTTGTAAAAGGTGTCCTTGAAAACGAATATTCAGACATCAGAATTGAGAATGCCAATGATGTCAAAGCGAAGAACAGATATTCGGATATGAAAATCGCCAATATGACACAGAAATTGAATGTTGACACAAAGCATTCTCCGCTCACCGTCACCGTCAGCGCGAAGAAACCTGACATTTACATCAAGGGGCAATATTCGGATGTCAAGTTGAATGTCAATGAAAGCTCGGTGTTCAAATATGATGTCAGGGCGACTTACGGCGACATCATTTGTGGTGATGTCATGGGTTCAAACGCCGGCAAGATTTCAGAAGGACGCATCGTCGGTAAACACGGTGACGGCGGTGCCGGAAGCATCAAAGCCGAACTCGAATACGGCGATTTCAGGATAGAATAGTTTTTTTTCATACCTTGAAAAATAATGTCAGATTAATGAAAAAGTCTGGCATTATTTTTTTATCTTTGCGACACTTTTTTGAATGATTTTCCGTTGTAAGAAAAAAAGTTGTAAAATGAGACGAGTATTATTGATTTTTTCGGTTTTGTTTTTGAGCATCAACACTTTATTTGCGCAAAACACCATCACAGGAACGTTGATTGACAGCACTACAAATGCCAAACTTGAGTTTGTGAATGTCGGACTTGTCAGGGTTTCCGACTCCGCTTTCGTGAGCGGTGCCGCCTCTGACGAAAAAGGTGCTTTCAGGCTCGAACATGTCCCGAACGGACAGTTTATCGTCCAGGTCTCGGCCATCGGATATCAGACATATAAGAAAAATGTCGAAGTCACCGGAAATATCAACCTCGGTGTCTTGAAGATAAAACCCGGCACGACGACGCTCGACGAGATTGTCATCACGGAGAAGAGGCCGATGTTCGCCAACGAAGGCGAGAAGCAGCTTTACAACGTGAGCGAGGACCCGTCGATACAGACCGGAACGGCGTCGGACGCACTTCAGAACGCCCCCGGCGTTGAAGTCGATGTCGAAGGAAACGTCTCGTTGCGCGGCGCATCAGGCGTCGAAATATGGATCAACGGGAAGCCGTCGCATCTCAACGAAGAGAACCTGAAGACCTATATCCAGCAGCTTCCGGCCAACGCCATCGAGACAATCGAGGTCATCACGAACCCGTCGGCACGTTACGCCTCGAAGAGCGACGCCGGCATCATCAACATCGTGACAAACGCCAAAGTGCAGAAAAACAGCTTCGTCAGCTTCGGCGTCAGAGGCTCCACGACACCTAACGTCTCCCCTTGGGTCTCATACGTCTATGCAAATGAAAAATTCACGATGAACCTCTACGTCAACGGCAACTACAGATACAACAAAAGCGACAACAACGGCTACAGCTACTCGTTCAAAGACAGCGACATCCCTGGATTGTTCGACACGACGACCGTTGTCAGATATAATGGCAACGAGAAAACCGACAGATTCGGCGGCGGCATAAACCTCAATTTCACTTACAACATCGACACGATGAACACCATCACGTTCTGGGGCGGCGGCTGGCCGAGCTGGGACAACGGCAACTCGTATCAGGACTATTACCGCAAGGAGTTTCTTGAAGGCGGCGGAATAAAAGAGACACATTACATTGACGACTATGATAGAAAAAACGATTTCCAGGGTTTCCACGGAGGCCTTGAATATCAGCATCTTTTCAACAACGAAGGGCATAACCTCATAGTCAGCTTGTACGGCGGTTACTGGGGCGGCTCCGAAAACAACTACAACACAAGGAATTTTTACGTGCCGGGCACCGACAGCATCAGCCGCATCAAAGGCATCCACAGCAAGAACAACTTCAGCGATTTCAACTACGATTTCAATGTCGATTACAATATACCTTATATCAAAGACGGCGAAATCGGCATCGGTGTCGTATATTCCCACGACCCCGACTCGTATCACATGGTCTATGACACCCTTTCGGGCGACACATACGTCAATGACAGATACCGCACCGTTGACCGCGAGAGCTGGGGCGATGAGTTCGACACCTACCTGACAGTACAGCACAAATTCGGCAACTTCGTCGTGAAGCCGGGCATCAGAATGGAATACGAGATGGTGCATTGCAACATGGACGGCTTCAACGCCGGACAGGATTTTTCTGAACATCTGTCGAAAAATTACCTCAATTGGCGCCCGTCAATTCATTTGTCGTACAGGACGAAGTCGATGCACAACTTCAGACTCAACTATTCGCGACGCATCAACAACCCGAGTGCGCGTTACCTCACCACTTTCGTGGAATACGAAGACGAGAGCGTGGACCTCGGAAATCTTAACCTGAAGCAGGCTTACACCAACTCCTTCGAGATAGGCTGGACGAAATATTTCAACAAGTTCGGCAACATCGGACTGGCTGGTTATTTCAGAGACTCCGACGGGGCCGTCAACAGCGTCTCCGACAACTATTACGACGAATACGTCTTCAACCGCTGGGTCAGGGCGACGGTGCCGACCAACGTCGGATATTCGTACAACGCCGGCGCCGAAGCAAGCGTGATGTACCGCCCGAACGGCTTCTTCAACATGCGACTCTACGCCAACGTCTATGACAATTATTACGAGGCGGATTATAAGGAAAATTCCGTGAGCAGCAACATGTGGTCGTACAGCTTCAGACTCAGCGTCTGGGCGAAGCTGTGGAATAAGTTGGAAATCAACGCATCGGGTCATTACCGCTCAGCCACACAGTCGCTTTACGCAGAGAGAAAGCCTTCATATTCAGTCAACTGCGGCCTGAAAGCCGACTTCTTCGACAGAAAAATGTCAGTGTTCCTCAACGCCAACGACATCTTCAACTGGAACAAATGGGACAACGACACCAACAACCCGTATTACATCTCGCACAGCTCGTTCAAGTTCAACAGCCGCTCCGTCAGCCTCGGCGTGACGTTCCGCTTCGGCAAGATGGAACTCGAAAAGAAAGCCCAGCAAGGCGG
>JAUNNU010000107.1:1937-10043 GCA_030537295.1 Bacteroidia bacterium | reverse complement strand
AACCGTAGCCATATCCGTAACCGCCGTAGCCATTGCTGTAACGATATCCGTATGTACCCGTGAATCTAATGCCATTGATGATGATGTTCACTTTCATTTCACGGTCTTCAATATCCTTTACGATGCTTGCGAACACCTTCTTGTTCGTAACTCCCTGACGGACAATGTAAGTTGTTACGTCACAATGCTTCATAAGCAGGAATGCATCTGTTACTAATGCGACAGGCGGCGTGTCAATAATGATGTAATCGTATTTTTCCCTGAGTTCCTTGAACAACTCCGCGCAGCGTTGCGACGCAATCAATTCCGCCGGATTCGGCGGAACCGGGCCGGCACAAATAATGTCAAGCGACGGCAGCTTGCCGGATGGCTGAACTATCTCATGCAAGGAGGCCTTGTTCGACAGATATGATGTCGTGCCGAGTTTGTTGCTCAAACCAAATTCCTGATACAGACGAGGCTTGCGCAGGTCGAAACCGACAAGAACCGTCTTCTTTCCATACATGGCGTAAATTGAAGCCATGTTGATTGAGATATAAGTCTTACCGACAGAAGCCATATCGCCTGTCACCATCATGCAGCACTTGTCGCTGCCTTTCATGATATAGTCGATGTTAGTCCTTATAGAGCGGAACGACTCCGCCGCAGGCGACTTAGGCTTGTCAATCACCATTGTCTTGGAGTTTTTGTTGTCATCAATCTGTGGAATCTGTCCGATTATCGGGAATTTGCAAACCCTTTCGACATCTTTCTTTTCGAGGATTTTAGTGTTGAAGAAATCCTTCAGGAAGATATAAGCCGCCGGTATGAGAAGACCGATGAACAACGCAATCAGATAATTTGTCATGTTACGTGGTGCGACTTTCCTTGCAAGTGCGACTTTTGCAACGTCAATTATCTGGTTGTCAGGAGTGTTGCTCGCCCTGAGGATTTGAGCTTCAGAACGTTTCTCCATCAGGAAATTGTAAATGTTTTCGCTGTATGTGAATTTTCTGGTGTATCCGAGATAACGTCTCTGGGCTTCCGGCAGGTTCTTGACCTGCGACTCGAGCCGTGAGATGTTAGTGTTTATCTCATTAATCGTGAGATTGGCGTTGTTAATCATATTGTTGATGTTCTCAAGCAACACCTTTTTTGTCTGGATAATCTGCTGGTCGATGGTCTGGACGATAGGGTTCTTCTCCGTCGATGTGAGAAGCTGTGTTGACTTTGTCTGGAAGAGTTCGACGAGTTTGTTCACTGTCGTGTTGAGGATCGGGTCCTGGATTCCGACCGCACTTGGGGCGATGAGTTGTTCCGGGTCGTCGATGTTATCTTGCAGATATTTCTTGATATTGTAATAATACTTGAGGTTGAGGTCAAGCTCCGCGCGTCTCTTCTCCTGCGCCTTCAGGTAATTGAAAAGTTCGTTCGCCTGAGCGTCGAGGTTCATGAAATCGTTGCCCTGCTGGAAAATCTGGATGTCAGCCTCCGCCTTGTTCAACGAATCTTGAATGCCGCCTAACTGATTGTCAATGAACGCGATTGTATTTTCCTGAACCTTGTTTTTCAGTTCAAGGTCCCTCTTGATAAATTCAGAACAGATCTGATTCAAAAACGCCGTTATCTTCCTCGGATTTGTCCCCTGAATGGTAAGACGCAGCAGCGACGACTCCTTGCTGACAGGCGCGATTGTGTAGTTGCTCATCATTTTCACCTGCGACATCATGTCGTTGATGCGGAACATCAATTTGAGTTTCTTGAAATCTTCGGTATCAAAATAATATGAAGGCACAATCTTAAATGTATTGTATTCATTTACAATGGTATCGCCAAATTTATACGTCCCTTCAAACTCTATCTTTTCTCTTATCACTCCCAAAAATTCATCTTTTTGGAAATCATATATCGACCTGTTCTCGCCTTCAGCTGTCAACATAAACCGCTCATTGTCAATTATTTTGATTTCATACATCAGACCGACCATCTGCGGCTTCGTATAATCAAGCTCCACCCTCAACGGATTGTCGCCATACAGTTCCGTGCTCGCCACTCTTCCTTTCATGAAATAAGAAACGTCAAAATCGAGTTGCTTCAGCGCACGCTCCGCTATCATGTAAGATTGCAGAATGCCTATTTCATTGTCAACGTTGCCCATGCTCCTGAAATTCATTCCCGTTATCATGGAAGCTGCGTCGATGCCCATCTTCTGCTCCTTGACATAGACTGAAGAAGAGACCTGATACACATTTTTGGAATACCTATTATATAAATACCCTCCGCAAAGCGAAATGAATCCGAAAATCACAAAAAGATACCAATAACTTATTACCTTTATTATCAATGACTTGACATCGATAGCATCATCATTCTGCTGCTGAATTGTTTTCTGGATATGATTTGTCTCGTTATTCATGATATTTTATTTCTCCTTTTTTATTTGACAGTTACCATAAAGAATGTGAAGAGTGTCACGCCGAGTGAAATCATTGAGATAATCAATGAATACGGGACACTTGTGAATCCCCAGCGTTTGATTGACAACGGTTCGACATAGATTATATCATTCGGTTTCAGATAATAATTCTCGTTTGAGAGGATGTCAGCGTCGTTGATATTCACCCTCACGACCTGCGAGCCTTCGGTGGTCTGATGAATGATTTTCACGTTGGCTCTGTCGGCGAAATCTGTTGGGTTTCCGGCCAACGACAAGGCCTGGAAAATATTGATGTCCGACTGGTAAATCTGATACTGACCCGGTTTCGTGACCTCACCGAGAATGGTGAGGTTGAAAACGCCAAGTTTCACATAAACAATAGTTTCCTTCTGATATTCACCGATTATGGTTTGTATCTTCTGCTGAATCTCCTCGATTGTCAAATCCTTGACATAGATCTTGCCGGCGTATGGGAAGTCAATCTGGCCCTCATCGCTGACGGTGAAACCATTGAGATACACACCAGCGTTACCGGCGGAAAATTGCGTGGTGGTGTTTGTTGACATATTGGTCGAGCCAGTCTGGTTGAAGAACGACGAGAAGTTCTTGTCCATACTCGACACCCTGATGTAAAGGTTGTCGCCGGGCTGGACCTTGTAACTGAAACTTCTTTTATTGACATACTCTATCGACGATATGCTGTCCAACATCTGCTCGTTCTGCAACATCAACACTTTCTTCTGCGAAACGCACGATGTCATCAATGATGTGGCAACAACTAAAGAAACAATGATAAATCTGACAATTTTACTTCTCATTTTTTACTGCTATTTCATCCTTGAAGGCACGCACTTCAATGTCAAATTCTTGATGCCATAAAGCGGGTCTCTCGGATATTTGTTTTCAATTTTAAATTTATTTTCTCCTATTTCACTGATATTCAATTCACTGATTAAAGAAAACTGGAAATGATAATAACCATCGATTTTCTCTGATTTCCAATTTCCGTCACTGTCTTTCAAAACGAAACTGTATTCCCTGGCACGACGACTGCCGTCGGCACCTTCAAAAGACATGCAGAACGCAAACTCATTTTCCGATTTGTAATATTCGTAAACGTCAGGGAAATCGTCGGAAACAGTAATTTCCATTATCACATCGACAGTCGCCGGAGTTTTGACCGCGTTGAATGTGGCGGTTACGTTGTCGAACCTTCCCCATTGTCCATCCGGAAAATCTCTTGACACGACAATCTGCTCATTTTGCCTGCCGGAACAAGACAAAAAAGCTAATGCAATCATAATCATTGCAATAGCGGAAATGTACTGTATGATATTTTCTGTTATCTTCTCCAAAATATGACAATTTTGATAATTTGCAAAAATACAATATTTTTCAAAATCGTAAATCTTTTTTTTCAAACTTTTTATAATTTTGCACTTCAAAAAACACACAAAAAATAAAATTGTAACTTTATGATTAAGAACAAGATAAATTATTCGGGCCGACGGTATGTGATAACAACGACGTTTGTCGCCGTCGCCGTCATCATAATTATCAAGCTCTTTTCAATACAGGTTTTGGACGACTCCTACAAACGCTCATCCGACAACAACACGCTCCGTCACATCACGCAATATCCGGCCAGGGGGAAGGTTTACGACCGCAACGGGAAGCTTTTGGTTTTCAACGACGCGGTTTACGATCTCATCATCATACCGAGGATGGCGCGCGACATTGACACAAGTTCATTTTGTAAATTATTGAATATCAGTAATGAAACATATAACAAACTTTACGAAAAAGCGAAAAAATATTCACCGGTGACTCCTTCGGTTTTCATCTCGCAGATCGGCAAGGAGGAATACGGCCATATCGCCGAGATGATGTATCATTATCCGGGGTTTTATTTTCAGACGCGCTCGCTGCGGCAATATCCCGAAGCCATTGCTGCACACACATTCGGCAGCATCGGAGAAGTAAACAAAAACGAGATTGAGAAAGACAATTACTACAAAATTGGCGACTATATCGGGAAATCCGGCATTGAGAGTTCCTACGAGCGTGAGCTTCGCGGCAGGAAAGGCCTGAAGATCGTCGTCGTCGATGTTCACAACCGCGAAAAGGAACGTTTCATGGAAGGGCGTTACGACACCTTGCCAGAAGCCGGCAAGGACATCATCCTCGGCATGGACGCCGAACTCCAGGCGTACGGTGAGTTTCTGATGCAAGGCAAGACCGGCTCCATCGTTGCCATCGAGCCTGCGACCGGGCAAATCCTCGCCATGGTGTCAAGCCCTGCCTACGACCCCAACGAACTCGTCGGACGCCAACGCTCGGCAAATTACAACAAACTCCTTGTTGACCCGCAGAAACCGTTGATTAACAGAGCCATAAGCGGCACATATCCTCCCGGCTCGACATTCAAGATGGTGAACGGATTAGTCGCATTGCAGAGCGGCGTCATCAACAGCAACAGCGAGTATCCCTGCAACGGCCCGAAAAGCACGCCCATCAAATGCACGCACCACCACCGCACGCCGGTGAAGCTCCACGACGCCATCGAAAACTCATGCAATCCGTATTTCTGGCAGGCCTTCCGCGACATGATCGGGTCGTCACGTTTCAAAAACTCAAAGGAAGCATACGAATTCTGGTATGAATTAGTGACAAGTTTCGGACTCGGGAAAGCGATCAAGACCGACATACCATACGTCGTTTCCGGCAATATTCCGTCAAGGGCGTTTTACGACAAAGTTTATAATGGCAGATGGAACTCGATGACAATCCGTTCGTTAAGCATCGGGCAAGGCGAGATTCTCGTCACGCCGCTACAACTCGCCAACATCGCCGCCGCCATAGGAAACGAAGGGTTTTTCTACACACCTCATTATATTAGGGCGTTCGCCGACGGCACACCCATAGATTCCGCCTTGACAACAAAAAACGTCATCAACATTGACAGGAAACATTTCAAAGACGTGAAAGCAGGGATGCAGAGCGTCTTCGAGGGCGACCACGGTACGGCGCGTTACTCTCGTATCGACAGCATCTCCGTCGGCGGAAAGACCGGCACCGCACAGAATCCGCACGGACTTGACCACTCCATCTTCATGGGATTCGCACCGGTCGAGAACCCGCAAATCGCCGTGGCGGTAATCGTCGAAAACGCCGGCTTCGGCTCCACATGGGCGGCACCTATCGCATCACTGATGATGGAAAAATACATACGCGGCTATGTGAAACGCACATGGGTCGAAGATAGAATCATAACTAAAAAAGATGAAAAATGAGAAACAAGACTATTATAGGTAAAATAGATATATGGTTGCTGCTCATATATTTAGCGTTGGTGACGATAGGACTTTTGAGTATCTACGCCGCCGCTTACAACGACGACTGCCCGCACATCTACGACCTCACACAAAACTACGGCAAACAGCTGCTTTTCATAGGTGTGAGCTTGGTTGTCGGTTATAT
Organism: Bacteroidia bacterium; assembly: GCA_030537295.1. Lineage (GTDB taxonomy): Bacteria > Bacteroidota > Bacteroidia > Bacteroidales > F082 > Limimorpha. The sequence goes on along the minus strand of JAUNNU010000107.1, from coordinate 4,147 downwards.
CATCCTTTTGATTGATGCCAAGTTTTTCAACACCTTCGCATTTGTATTTTACGCATTGTCAATATTTTGCCTTATTTTAGTACTACTCGTGGGATCAAAGATTTCGGGATCCACATCGTGGATTCAGTTAGGACCGGTATCGTTCCAGCCTTCTGAATTTGCGAAATTCGGGACGGCACTCGCGCTGGCGCATTATCTCGGGAAATTGGACACCGACACCCGCAACCGCAAGACACAACTGACAGCCTACGCAATCGTGATGTTTCCGATGCTGTTTGTCCTCGCACAGGGCGACGCAGGCTCGGCCCTCGTTTTCTTCACCTTCCTCTTGGTGCTTTACCGCGAAGGGATGGGCGGGAAACTGCTCATCACCGGAGTCGTCGCCATCGTACTTTTCGTGTTGACACTCTGTTTCAAAAAATGGTACGTAATGATCGGAGTTACAGTTATTTACGGAATATTCCTATGGCTGATGGACAGGACAAGGAAAAACATAATAATCGTCACAACGATTCTTGTTGCGGCGATAGCGTTCATCTTTTCCGTTGACTTCGCATTCCACAGCATCCTGAAGCCGCACCAGCAGACTCGTATCAACATAATTCTCGGAAAAGAACAGGACATCAGAGGCGTGGGATACAATCTGAACCAGTCGAAAATCGCAATCGGCTCCGGCGGCTTCCTTGGCAAAGGCTATCTGCAAGGCACGATGACGAAATACAACTTCGTCCCGGAACAGCACACCGACTTCATCTTCTGCACCGTCGGTGAAGAGTCAGGGTTCGTCGGTTGCTTTGTCTTGATATGTCTTTATCTCGCTTTGATGTTGAGGATCATCACGTTAGCCGAACGGCAACGATCGCCTTTCAGCAGGATATACGGTTATGGCATCGCATGTATCTTCTTCTTCCACTTCGCCATTAATATAGGAATGACAATAGGACTTGTGCCGGTCATCGGCATCCCATTGCCATTCTTAAGTTACGGAGGCTCAAGCCTTTTGATGTTTTCGATAATGATTTTCGTCTTCTTGAAACAAGACGCAAACCGGATGAATATCTTGTAAAACTTTAAACTCCGAATGAGATTCCGAGTCCTTTCGCCGTCCTGACCAAATCGCTGTCAGGTTGCACGAAGTTCATCTTCGCGACGGCGTCTTTGATTGGCACGCTGATGACATTCGGGTGACGATACGCCACCATGTTGCCGTATTCTTTGTTGAGCACCATCTCAAAAGCCTTCACGCCGAACTGCGATGCGAGCACCCTGTCGTAAGCTATCGGCACGCCGCCGCGTTGCAGGTGACCGAGTGTCGTTTCACGCATATCATGCTGGAAACCAGCGGCTTTCATCTGTTCGATAAACTTCGTCCCGATGCCGCCGAGCTTCACATTCTCGTATCCGACTTCTTTGCTGACCTCGAATATCTGTTGTCCGTCTTTCGGCTTAGCGCCTTCACTGATGACCACGATTGCGGATCCTCTGTCGTTGACGAAACGGCTTTCGAGACGTTCCTTGACGATATTTATGTCGTATGGAAATTCTGGGAGGAGACACACTTCCGCGCCGCCGGCCACCGCCGCGTTCAACGCAATCCATCCGGCATCACGGCCCATGACTTCAAGCACGAACACGCGGTTGTGACTTGCCGCCGTCGTCACCAATTTGTCAACGGCCTCCGTCGCAATCTCTACCGCGGTCTGGAAACCGAAAGTGCAGTCGGTCATCGAGAGGTCGTTGTCGATGGTCTTCGGCACGCCGATGATGTTCAGACCTTTTTCAAAAAGTTTCTGTGAGATGCGCTGCGAGCCGTCGCCGCCTATATTGATGACGCAGTCAACGCCCATGTATTCAAGACGTTGTATCATCTCGTCGGAGCGGTCAACGGTTTCCCAAGTGCCGTCGTTTTTCTTCACCGGCCATGAGAACGGGCCGCCCTTGTTTGTCGTTTCGATTATAGTGCCGCCGCGGAAATGTATACCGCGCACGACTTCAGGTGTCAGTTTGACGATTTCCTGTGGAGTCCAAAGCACTCCATTGAAAGCCTGAATACTGCCCAAGACCTCCCAGTCTTTCTCCTGCGAGGCTCTTTTCACGATGGCGCGGATCACGGCGTTCAAGCCCGGGCAATCGCCGCCGCCAGTTGTAATCAATACTCTTTTCATAAGGATATTAGGTATTTGAGGTATTTAGGTGCTTGAGGTGTTTAG
>JAUNNU010000107.1:0-1927 GCA_030537295.1 Bacteroidia bacterium | reverse complement strand
CTCCTTAAACTCCTATTTTAAATCAACTTTAATCTGAAGTTCATCCAGCTGCTCCTGTGAAATTTGTGATGGCGACTCTGCCATGACATCGCGGCCCTGGTTGTTCTTCGGGAAAGCGATGAAGTCGCGGATGCTGTCCTGACCGCCGAACAACGAGCAGAGACGGTCGAAGCCGAAAGCGAGTCCTGCGTGAGGCGGTGCGCCGTATTCGAAGGCGTTCATCAGGAAGCCGAACTGCTCCTGCGCCTTCTCATCGGTGAAGCCGAGGGTGTGGAACATCTTCCTCTGGAGGTTCTTGTCGTGGATACGCACCGAGCCGCCGCCGACCTCAACGCCGTTGAGAACAATGTCGTATGCGTTGGCGCGGATGTCACCCCAACGTTCCGGCTGTTCGAGAAGATATTCGTCCTCTGGTTTCGGTGCCGTGAACGGGTGGTGCATCGCATAGAAACGCTGTGTCTCCTCGTCCCATTCAAGAAGCGGAAAGTCGATGACCCACAACGGTTTGTAATTATACGGATCGCGAAGTCCAAGTTGGTTGCCCATCTCAAGACGAAGGGCGTTCATCTGCACCCTCACCGGCATCGCCTTGCCACTCATGATGAGAAGCATGTCGCCAGGCTTCGCACCGCATTTGTCGAGCCATGTCTTAAGAATCTCAGGTGTATAAAATTTATCTACAGATGACTTGATCGAGCCGTCTTCGTTGTATTTCACATAGACGAGGCCTTTCGCCCCGACCTGCGGACGTTTCACGAAATCGGTCAAGGCGTCGGTCTGCTTGCGCGTGTAGTTAGCGCAACCCTCGGCGTTGATGGCGACAACGAGTTCAGCTTCATCAAACACAGAGAATCCGTGGCCTTTGGCGACATCGTTGAGTTCGACGAACTTCATTCCGAAACGGATGTCCGGCTTGTCGCTGCCGTAATATTTCATCGCGTCGTGCCATGTCATGCGCGGGAAGTCACCGAATTCGATGCCTTTGATAGTCTTGAAGAGATGTTTCGCGAGGCCTTCGAACATGTTGATGACGTCTTCCTGCTCTACGAACGACATCTCGCAGTCGATCTGAGTGAACTCTGGCTGGCGGTCGGCGCGGAGATCTTCATCGCGGAAGCAACGCACGATCTGGAAGTAACGGTCGAAGCCGGAGACCATGAGGAGCTGCTTGAACTGCTGCGGTGACTGCGGGAGAGCGTAGAACTCGCCCGGGTTCATCCTCGACGGGACGACGAAGTCGCGTGCGCCTTCAGGTGTTGACTTGATGAGACAAGGTGTCTCGATTTCGAGGAAGTCATTGCCTGACAGATATTTACGAACTTCCTGGGCCATGTTGTGGCGGAGGATGATGTTGTTTTTCACAGGGTTACGGCGAAGGTCGAGGTAACGGTATTTCATTCGGATGTCGTCGCCGCCGTCCGACTGGTCTTCGATTGTGAAAGGCGGCACCTTTGAAGTCGTGAGGATTTTTATGCTGTCAACTTTTATCTCGATGTCGCCGGTCGGGTTCTTCGGGTTTTTCGATTCGCGTTCAACCACTGTGCCTTTCGCCTGGATGACGTATTCGCGTCCGATTTCGCGGGCGGTTTTCAAAGTTTCAGCTGAAGTAACTCCTTCTTGCAGAAAGAGTTGTGTTATTCCGTAACGGTCGCGGAGGTCGATCCAGACTAATGCGCCTTTGTCGCGCACACGCTGCACCCATCCGCTCAAAGTGACTTCCTGGCCCACGTTTGCCATACGAAGCTCACCGCAAGTGTTAGTCCTAAACATATAATCTAAAAATTTTGTTCCATTAATAATAAGGTGCAAAAATACACAATTTTATCAAGTGCGTGAAAAAAATATTCATTTAGTTACAGCGGATATTTTTTCTTGAAATGTGGCGGTAAGTGGTTTTAAAAATATAGTTAGCGCAAACATTTTTTCT
>JAUNNU010000106.1 GCA_030537295.1 Bacteroidia bacterium | reverse complement strand
AGGAAGATGGATACGACGATGACAACAGCTGCGCTGATGTAGGTACCCATGTTCAGTGCGGTGGAGGGGTTGGAGCCTTCCTTGCCTCTTACGAGGAAGATGGCGAAGATGGAGGCCAGGATGCCGATGCCGCCCAGGATCAGGGGGAACAGGCAGCCGTTTACGGGATCGATCTCCGGCAGGCATACAGCCAGGGTGACGGCGGATACGAAAGAACCTACATAGGACTCGAAGAGGTCGGAACCCATGCCGGCTACGTCGCCTACGTTGTCACCGACGTTGTCGGCGATTGTCGCAGGGTTGCGCGGGTCGTCTTCAGGGATGTTGTACTCTGTCTTTCCGACGAGGTCGGCACCGACATCAGCGGCTTTCGTGTAGATACCGCCGCCCACACGGGCGAACAAAGCCTGCGTTGAAGCACCCATTCCGAATGTCAACATTGTAGTTGTTATAATGACAAGGTGATTTTCAGCCGGGATGAAATGGTCGAGGACCAAGAACCACAAGCTGATGTCGAGCAATGCGAGGCCGACGACTGTGAGACCCATGACAGCACCAGAGCGGAATGCGACCTGAAGACCGTCATTCAACGACTTACGGGCTGCGTTAGCTGTACGAGCTGAAGCGTAAGTGGCGGTTTTCATTCCGAAGAAACCTGCCAGGCCGGAGAAGAAACCACCTGTGAGGAATGCGAACCACACCCAGCCGTTCTGAAGGCCGAATATCGACATCACGCCAAAAATGGCCGCCAAGATGACAAACACGATGATCACCACCTTGTACTGCTGTTTCAAATAAGCCATTGCACCTTTTCTCACGTACAATGCAATCTTTTTCATCAAATCCGTTCCCTCATCCTCCTTCAGCATTCGCTTGTAGAAATAAAATGCGAATCCCAAAGCCAATACAGATGCTGCGAGAACCAAGTAAATCACATTTTCCATAAAATAAATTTTAGTTAATAAATATTTAATTTCGTTTATAATTTCACGACTTTAATTTAGGCTGCAAATTTCCGAAAAAAAACTTTTCAGTCGTTAAAAAAATCAATTTTTATTAAAATTTATTTTTCAGTGAGAACATATAATTATTTTGTCTATTTTTGTAGAATGAATAAAATTGTACTTGAAGTAATCGGATTAACGCATTCTTTGTCGCTGAATGAGGCGTTTGCGCTTGTTTTGGCTGATAAAAATTCCAATCTAAAACTCCCGATTATCATCGGAAGCGTTGAAGCTCAATCAATTGCATTGGCATTAGAGAAACATGTGAGTCGAAGGCCACTCACACACGACCTTTTCAAGAATTTCATCGACAACTACAACATTAATATAAAAGAGGTGGTGATTAACCGCTTCAAGGAGGGTGTTTTCTACTCGCAGCTTGTATGTGAGAAGGACGGAGAGACCTCTGTTTTTGATGCCAGAACGTCAGATTCCGTTGCCTTGGCGTTAAGGTTCGGCTGCCCGATTTACACAAACCAGCAGGTCTTGGACGAGGCCGGCGTGATGATCGAGGAAGATGAAAACGACGATGAAAATCACCAAGATTCTGATTTCGAGGAACGCAGCATCGAAGAGTTGAAAAACATGATGGAGGAAGCCGTCGAGGAAGAAGACTACGAACTGGCTTCGATCCTCAGGGATGAAATAAAATCGAAAGAAAACAAATAAAATACTTACAATCAAAAAGTTAATAAAATGAAAGGTATCAAATTCCGTTTAATTTTAATGAATTTCCTGCAATTTGCAGTATGGGGTGCTTACCTCACATGCATGGGGACTTACCTTGCGACGCACGGATTGGCATCGCACATCGGTTTGTTTTATTCAATCCAAGGCATCGTTTCCATTTTCATGCCAGCTTTGATAGGTATCATCGCCGACAGATGGATTCCAGCACAGAAATGTCTTGGTTTCTGCCATATTATCTCCGGCATCGCGATGATCGCCGCCGCCTACTACGGTCTGACAGCCGGCGACGCAGTTCAATTCGGGCCGTTGTTCACCTTATATACCATAGGTGTGGCGTTTTACATGCCGACGCTTGCCATCTCCAACTCCGTGGCTTACAACGCTTTGGAGAAAGCAGGTCTTGATACCATCAAACATTTCCCGCCGATAAGGGTGTTCGGGACAATCGGTTTCATCTGCTCCATGTGGGCCGTTGACCTCCTCGGTTTCCAGCCGACGGCGGCACAGTTCGCGGTCAGCGGCGGGCTCGGAATCATACTCGGAGTCTATTCTCTGACATTGCCGAACTGCCCGACAAGCCCGACAAGTACTGCATCTTTCGTTGACAAACTCGGACTCAGGGCCTTCACCTTATTTAAAGATAAAAGAATGGCGTTTTTCTTCATTTTCTCAATGCTCCTCGGTGTCTCCTTGCAGATTACAAACGGTTTCGCGAACCCGTTCATCACAAGTTTCGGCGACATTAAAATCTATAAAGGCACCTTCGGCGTTGAACACGCCAACATCCTTATTTCGTTGTCACAAGTATCAGAAACGTTATGTATCTTATTGATTCCGTTCTTCTTACGTAAATTAGGCATCAAGAAGGTCATGCTTATCGCCATGTTCGCATGGGTTCTCCGTTTCGCATTCTTCGGACTCGGCAACCCGGGCAGCGGCGTATGGCTCTTCGTCCTTTCCTGCATCGTTTACGGTGTCGCCTTCGATTTCTTCAACATCAGCGGTTCGCTCTTCGTTGACAAGGAAACCGACACAAGCATCCGTTCGTCGGCGCAGGGACTTTTCTTCCTTATGACCAACGGCATCGGCGCGACAATCGGCACATTAGGTGCCCAAGCCATTGTAAATCATTTCGTTTACAACCCACAGGCAAGCGGTGCGACACCAGAAATGGTGGCTCAAGGCTGGCAAAGCGCATGGTATGTGTTCGCAGCATACGCATTCGTGGTGGCAGTCGTTTTCGCCATTGTTTTCAAATACAAACACAATCCTGAAGCGGCAAAATGAGACAATATTTAGATTTGCTTCAAAAGATATTGGACGACGGCGTTCAGAAAGGTGACCGCACCGGCACCGGCACGAAGAGCATCTTCGGCTACCAGATGCGTTTCAACCTTTCTGAAGGCTTTCCGCTCATCACGACAAAAAAAGTCCATTTGAAATCAATCATTTACGAACTTCTTTGGTTGATAAGCGGCGACACCAACATCAAATATCTCCACGACAACAAAGTGAGCATCTGGGACGAATGGGCCGACGGAAACGGCGACCTCGGTCCCGTATATGGCGCACAGTGGCGTAACTGGAACAACGAAGGCATCGACCAGATTCAGGATGTCATCGACAGCATCAAAGGCAATCCGAACAGCCGCCGCCATATCGTAACGGCTTGGAATCCAAGCGTCTTGCCCGACGAAAGAGAGAAAGACTTCTCGAAGAACGTCGCCGCCGGCAAAGCGGCACTGCCTCCCTGCCACGCTTTCTTCCAGTTCTACGTAGCCGACGGGAAACTCTCGTGCCAGCTCTACCAACGCTCCGCCGACGTTTTCCTCGGCGTGCCGTTCAACATCGCATCGTATTCGCTGCTCACATTGATGATGGCGCAGGTGTGCGGACTTAAGCCAGGCGACTTCGTCCACACCTTCGGCGATGTCCACATCTACAACAACCATCTTGAACAGGTGAAACTGCAACTTTCGCGCGAACCGCGTCAGCTCCCGACAATGAGACTGAACCCGGATGTCAAAAGTCTTTTTGACTTCAGATATGAAGATTTCACTTTGGAAAACTACGATCCATACGATGCCATCAAAGCAGAAGTTTCAATTTGACAAACGCACATCCAATCACCTAATTATCTCAAACACTAACTGATGAAACTATCGATAATAGCAGCGGTGGCAAAGAACCGCGCAATAGGCAAAGGCGGCGACCTCATCTGGCACATTTCCAACGACTTGAAACATTTCAAGGAAATCACTACCGGCGGCTGCGTGCTGATGGGTTACAACACATACGCTTCTCTTCCAGGCAAAAAAGCACTTCCGAAACGCCGCAACATAATACTTTCAAGTCGCATCGCTGCCGCACCTGAAGGATTTGAAGTGGCATCGTCAATACCACAGGCTCTTGAGCTTCTCAAAGATGTCTCAGAAGTTTTCGTTATCGGAGGCGGCGTAATCTACGAGCAGTTCCTGCCTGTTGCCGACAAACTTTATCTGACAAGGATTGACAAGAGATACGAAGCTGACACCTTCTTCCCTATCGTTAATTTTGACGATTGGGAATTGACGGAACTCCAAGTCATCGACGATGACCCGCAGATTGACTGCGAATACAGATTCGAGACCTGGGAGAGGAAAAGATAAAACCGACAATAAACCTAAAAAATAATGCTGTCTGTCTCAAGATGCTTTATGCCCTTGACAAAGCTGGCATCTTAAATCTGCTTACGGCGGATTTGAAAAGTTATAAGAAATTAGTCAACCGGACAAGATTTTCCTTCTTTTATTCTTTCATCTGCAAAAAAGTGTATCTTTGCACGGAAATTAGGTGCGGAAAAATGTTTTGAATGTTATAGAAATGATTGTAATACAATAACTTATAGAGTGGAAGAGTGAAAAAGACAGAAAACCGCTCGTTTTTGAGCTGACAAACATTCTGCTTTATGCAGTCTGAAAACCAACTGATTGAAAACCAATTGAATAACTTGTTTCTGTTTGTGAAATTTCTGGTGAGAACAAATGAACCATCAGAAAATTTTCTTATCCGTTAAATCTTTTGCAGTTTCTTTGAGTCTCTGATGTAGATGCATCTATTTTTCAAAAATTAGTAAGATGAAAAACGAAAATGTAATGTCAGAACTTAACCGACTGCTTCGAACCGAAAGGCCAGATTTGCTGCGGTATGCGAGCTATAAGCTTGGTAATGTTGACGATGCGGAGGATGCAATTCAAGACTCATACCTGAATGTCTATTCAAAAATCAAGACGAATGGCACTTCAGGAATTGAAAATATGCGTTGCTATTTCTTCAGAACATTGTCAAACATCTGTAATACACGTGTAGCAAAACGGTCGAAAATCACTGCGGTTCCGGTTGAGGACTGCGACTTGCCTGACGAATCAACCGATGACTTTTGTGAAGAATACAAACGTATTTCACTGTTGCTCAATCAGATACCAGAGGAACAAGCGGAAGTCATCAGGTTGAGGATGTATGGCGATAACAGCTTCGCCCAAATCGCCGAGATTCTCTCCGTGCCGCTGCCAACCGTCAAGTCGAGATTCCTTTACGGAATCGAGAAAATTAGAAAAGGTTTTAAAATGGATTATTAACGTAAAATTTAAAGTTATGAACTGCGAAGAATTTAAAGAAAAAGTTGTCGATCTTTTCGATAAAAATGTTGATGGAAAGACCAAATCAGAATGCGAACAACATGTTTCACAATGCCCGGAATGCAAAAAGTATTACAAAGAATTACGTCAGGCGTTTGAGGAAATTCACCCGAATGTTGAACCTGTCAGCAAGAAGAACAAACGCAGACCGATGATAATCAATCGATACAGACAAACCATCGCAATGGCGGCTATGTTCATACTCGGAGTCATTATCGGCGGGACGCATCTGTTTACAAATACCGTCAAGGCTGACAACACGGCGTATGTCGAGCTTTGCAACGCGATGCGCACCGTGAAGAATGTCGGGAGTTTCCAGATGGATTTCTTCATGCGCACCAAACCGAATGAGAATTTCGAATATGTGAATCCTGAAGACGATTTCGTGAAGATAAACATCAAGCTGACGCGCCAGGACGGGATGACGTTTTACAGGGTTGAGAAAGAAAACGGCCGCACCCTCGTCTGCAACGGCAAGGAACAATATCTTTGGTGGGGTGATAACTATTTTAAGTATAATTCAAATTATAACGGGCTTGGACGGTTGGCGAACCTGCTCATTCCGGAAAAGCTGCTTGACAGTCAGAAATCCGCAGTAGAACTTTCAAAGGACGTGAAAGTGACGAAAGTTGAGACGGAATCGACGGTTGAGATTACGACAGAAGGGATGGAGACGTATGAAGACCTCTCGCGGCTTTTTGAAACAGGCAGCATGGACGATTGCAAGGTTGTGGTGAAAAATGTCTTCTCGAAAAACGACGGCCTGCTGCGTTCGGTGAAGGTCTGTATAATATACAAAGGTGTGGAGACTTTGGTGATGTATGCCGACGATATTCAATATAATGTGATGCTAACCGTTGCGGAAGTAACATCGTTGCCTGAAACGGAATGGATTCAAAGTAATAATGAGGAGAGTGTCAGCGCGGAACGTCTTTCCGAGCTTCGGGAGGAAACGGCGGAGCAGGCTGCACGGCGCATAGTGGAAGCGATCATCTCCGGCGATTTTGAAAAGGCGCAAGAAGCGCTTTATGGTTACAAAAACATCTTCAATGATTTGCATGATGGTTTCGAAGGCTGTTCGGCTGATGGATTCGTCGCCAAAACTGACAAAAGTTACGTGGGTGTTTATGTGTTTTATAAATTGAGGAGGCCTGACGGGAAGGTCGTGAAGCGTCACATCGCGTTGCGGAACGACAACAGCCGGAACATCTGGGTCGCCGACGGCGGGTTGTAGAGATGATAATGCTTTAGCAAAAATATGTGCTGCACGATAAAATGACAATTTTATCGTGCAGCATGACACAATTGCACGAAGCCGTTGGCATCAAGAAGATAATAATTAGGGAAAACCGATTGCAATCGTCAGCTTCTGTAAAAAAATCAGAAAAAACATGGACAAAAGTACACATTTTATCTGACGACAATATAAGTTTATAGCGTTTTTTCCGGCTGCAAAATAAAAACAGAGGTGTGCCAAATGCGTGCATACATTCGTCGGGTAGAGGAATGTTTCAAACTTTATTTTGTTTTTTTTCTTTGTGATCTGAAATAATATTGTATTTTTGCGAACTGAAAATTAGAAAAATTGCAATTATGAGTTCGCAAAACAATCTGTTGAAAGCCATTCTCAAGAGTGAAAAGACGGTCTTCACCACGCAATCTCTTGTGCTTTTGAGCGGCATTAGCGATACTTCGCGTCTTTCAGGTCAGATGCATTACTATGTCAAGCAGGGCGAAGTACACAACCCGCGTCGCGGCATTTACACAAAGGCGCAATACGATGAAAAAGAAATGGCTTGTGCGGTGTTCGTTCCGTCCTACATTTCAATGGAATATGTGTTGCAACGGGCAGGCGTGACCTTCCAATACGATGACACTATCACCGTCGTCAGCTATCTTAACCGTTCCATTGACATTGACGGAAAGGTCTATTCGTTCCGTCAAATCAGACCGGAATTATGGTGCACATTCGATGGAATTAAGTTAGAGAAAAGGTATGCCATCGCCACCGCTGAGCGTGCTTTTCTCGACATGTTGTATTTGAGTTCTGGCGACTGCTATTTCGACAACCTCCATCCACTAAACCGCGATATGGTCATGCAATTGCTTCCGTTATATCAATCCAAAGTTCTCACCGAGCGCGTCAAGGCGCTGCTAAAATAACCTCATCATGCGTTCTTTACCCATCAATATGCAGAAGCATGGCTTCATCATGTCGAAGATACTCGTTTCCATCTTCCAAGACATGGAACTGGCTTCCGTGCTGGCTTTCAAGGGCGGCACTTCACTTATGTTTTTCCATGAGCTGCCTCGGTTTTCAACCGACTTAGACTTCAACCTTTTGGATGATACGAAAACCGAACTTGTGTTTCAGAGAATCAAGACCATCTTATCGCGTTACGGAACCATTGCCGACGAAGCGAACAAGTTTTACGGTCCTATCCTTGTCCTTGATTATGGCAAAGGCGAACGGAAACTGAAAGTCGAAGTCAGCAAGCGATTTTACGACAATCACTATGAAATCCGTTCCTTCGCTGGAACCGACATCCGGGTCATGACTATGCCTGACATGTTTGCCCACAAACTATGCGCATTAGGCGAAAGGGCAACCCCGCGTGATGTCTTTGATGTCTGGTTTTTCCTTGCCAACAGCACCGAAATCAATGAAAACATCATCCGGCTACGCACCGGGCAAACGCTTCGGGAATACATTCGGTCGTGCGCCCGACATGTCCGTCAGCTAAGTGAGAAAGAATTGATGCAAGGGCTTGGAGAAGTGCTCGATGCCAAACAGAAAACATTTGTCCGTAAATCGCTGATTCAAGAGACTGTCTCTCAATTGGAGATGTTTTCTGCATTTCCTTTGGTCTCGATGCAACCAGAAACAGCAAGGCTGCGACTCATTTCAGAACATGAAGACTTGTGTCGACAGTTGGTTGATGCCGATGTTGACCTCAGCACTTTAAGCGAGCAAAAGCTACAAAGGCTTCTTGATGGCGAAACGCTGGGACTTTGCACGAAACACGAACAAAACATTTCGTTTCGCTTCAGTTGAATCGGTGGAGAGGAATATTAATTATTGCTGTCAGATAGAATTTCTTTGAGGGGTTTGTACATATTTGACACTTTTGTGAGTCAACTTTTTTCAGGGTAAGACAGTTTTAAAACTGAGCTTAAGGGAGTTAAGGTTATAATGGAAACTCTGTGAGTGTTTCTATTTTCCCCTCCGTCACTTTGTAACAAAACATTGATTTCCCGTTGGTTAGCGTGATGTATTTCACTTTTAATCCTGAAAAATATCTTATTGCTTGGTCGAGCACTTTTTCGGTTATCGGCACTGATTCCGCTTTGCATTCGACAATCATCTGCGGCTCGCCGAGGTTGTTAAAAACAACAATATCGGCACGCTTCGGGAGGTTATTTACCTTAATTGAATACTCCACTGCAATGAGTCCGGCGGCGACTTTTCGTGTCTCTACGAGATAATGCAGCGTTTTTTGGCGCACCTGCTCCTCGGGAGTTAAAGAAACCCATTGTCTCCGAAGCGGATCGAAGACAACGGGTTTATCGTTCAATATCTGGATTTTGAACCAGTCCATTTTATTTCCCAAAGTATGGATAATAGTTTGAAACGCCGTCAGCATCACCTACTATTCGGTATGAATTCTCTGGCGGGAGATTTGGATTTTCGAATGTTTTCAAAAGAATTTCCGCCATTTTGAAATTATTTACGGCATCATTCTCTTCATCCCAAGTACCGCTTAAAATGGTAGCTGTTTTGGCATAGCCATTCGTATAATCTTCTTTAAGATAATAAATTGTAAAATCATCACCCGAACCTATTATATATGATCTGCTACCCGTCGGAATAGGCAAACCTACATTTTCATCCCATATATATTCAACCAGATCAATTAAATTGTCGAAATTTCTGCGAATTTCAAAATAGTAGTCATGATAAATCGTGTCGGCAGGTTCGTCGAATGTTGTATGTATCAGCTTGTGTTGGTGTGATCTATACGCATTTTCAATTATTATTTTAGGATTTTCGCCTGAATAAATATTCATATACTGGCTAATTTCAGCTGCTAATTCATCTGGCAAAACCTCCGATGGGATATGACCGTCGACAGGTTCCGGTGCCCATGGATTAGGATGCGGCTCAACGTTTTCAGCCACAAACTCAATCTCGTTGCCATATCCTATTCCCTCTGAATTTTGACCGTATGCTCGGACATAATATGTCGTTCCAGGTGTCAAATCTGTAAGAAAACCTACAAATTGACCACTCATAATAATTATCGCTTCTATATAATTGTCATTTATAGTCGGATTATGTGTTGTGCTCCAGCAGCAGCCATATTTTAACAAACCAACAGAATCCCAATTGACCATTTTACAAACACATTCTGCTGCAGTGTCTGAAATATGTCGCATATACAGCGTCTGCATCTGCGGCAACAGCGTACTGTCAACCACGATGACAGGCGGCTCGGGATTGTCATTTGAAGTTTTTTCTTTTTTGCACGATACAAAAAGCACCGTGAACAATAGGATTAGGATGGTTAATAGTTTTTTCATACTTATCGAATTTTTGCAAATATACAAAATATTTTAGGGGACTTCTATTTTTGCTTTTTTCGCGCCGCCCCTCTGAACTTCGTGAAGTCCGTCAGCCAAAATTCAAAGTGA
>JAUNNU010000009.1 GCA_030537295.1 Bacteroidia bacterium | reverse complement strand
AAACCCCTCACTGTCTCCGCTGCTTCCCTTGTTCTTCCCTGCGGACTCTCGCCATTTTCTCCCTGAAACCGCCATTTTTCTTGAAAGCCCTTTCCAAGCTCTGAAGCTGCCGATGCAGCAAATAGTCTTCCTGGTAAAGAAGCACTATTGCCATGTTCGCAATGGTTTCAGCCGGACGTGTTGCTATCAGTTTACGGTAAAAAGAGGTGTCGCTGTTTTTTGCACCGAGTTTACGCATGGCTTCCTTCTCAACGGAGCCGTCCTCCCACTGCCGGAATCCGCTCCGGCGCAGGTAATCCTTGTAGTCTTCAAGCAGCTCTTTGAAACTGGCTTTCGCCACATTGATCAGCTTGATTTCGGTTTCCGACGAAGTCGCCGAGGCAGCGCAACCTTCAACGATGTTTTGTTTTCCGCTTCTCGCAGACTGCACCATCTGGTCATAAGTGCGGTCGCGTTTGTCAACGAAATGCGAGCAAAAAAAATATGTAATGTCATACAAGACAGTCGCTTTCCTGTAAGTGAGCAACTTTTCATAGTTATCGCCCCTGTTAGGGATAATCCTTCCTTCCATAATAAAAAATTTAGCAAAGACCCCAATGTCACACTGCTGACTTATGCCATCTCAGCCTTTTAATTTATACCTGCAAAAATAGAGAAGTTTTTTGAAATTTTCTTACCTTTGCAGAAATTTTTCCGCGAATGGTTGACCTTCTGCAAACGAAAATAGAATACCTCAAAGGCGTCGGGCCGAAACGCGCCGAGCTTCTCAACAAGGAACTCGGAATCTTCACGTTCCACGACCTACTCGACCATTTCCCGTTCAGATACATCGACCGCTCGCAGATCCACAAAGTGCGCGACATCTGCGACGACAGCGTTTATTATCAATTGGTTGGGACCGTCGGCAACCTCAAGGAATTCGGGCAGCCGCGCACCACACGCATCACCGCCACCTTCACCGACGACAGCGGCTCCATCGAACTCGTGTGGTTCAAAGGCCTGAAATGGATCAAGACACGTTTCCAGCCGGGAAAGAAATATCTCATCTTCGGCAAGGCGGGCGTCTTCAACAACCGCTTCAGCTTCACACACCCCGACGTGGAAGACTACGACCCGAACGACGTCGTCGCGGGCGAGGCGCTGCAAGGCGTGTATAACACCACCGAGAAAATGAAAAACGCCGGACTCGGCACGAAACAGTTCGCGAAAATCATCAAGAACTGCGTGCTGCAATCGTGCGACTTCATCCAGGAAGTGCTGCCCGAAAGCCTCGTCATACAAGACAAACTGATGCCGCGCAAGGAAGCGTATTACAAGATACACCTCCCTTCAAACAGCCGCGACATCCAGCAGGCGACGCTGCGGATGAAATACGAAGAGCATTTCTTCTTCCAGCTGCGTCTTCTCATCCATAAGAAAGACCGTGAGAAAAACACGCAAAGCGTTGTGTTTCAGAATGTAGGCGAATATTTCAACACCTTTTACAAGGAACATCTCCCCTTCCCGCTCACCGAGGCGCAGAAACGCGTCATACGCGAGATACGCGCCGACCTGAAGAGCGGCCACCAGATGAACCGCCTGCTCCAGGGCGATGTCGGAAGCGGCAAGACCATCGTCGCACTGATGATAATGCTCATCGCACTCGACAACGGGTTCCAGGCCGCGCTCATGGCGCCGACCGAGATCCTCGCCACACAACATCTTGAGACGATACGCCGACAGCTCGAAGGCATGGACGTGCACGTGGCACTGCTCACCGGCTCAACGAAGAACTCGGAACGGAGACAGATCCTCGCCGACCTCGCATCCGGCGACCTCCAGATAATAATAGGCACCCACGCCCTCATCGAAGACACGGTGAAATTCAAGAACTTAGGTCTCTGCATCATCGACGAGCAGCACCGTTTCGGCGTGGCGCAACGTGCCTCGTTCTGGGACAAGACACCGTTCCCGCCGCACACCTTGGTGATGACCGCCACCCCGATCCCGCGAACCCTCGCGATGACCGAATACGGCGACTTGGACGTGTCGAAAATCGACGAGCTGCCGCCAGGACGGAAACCCGTAAAAACGATCCACGCCTTCCAGGAACAACGCCTTTCAATCATCGGCTTCATGAAAAAACAGATCGCAGAAGGCCGTCAGATCTACGTCGTATATCCATTAATAAAGGAGTCGGAGAAGATGGACCTCATCAACCTTCAGGAGGGCTACAATGCGATGTGCCGCGACTTCCCGGAGCCGCCGTACCACATCAGCATGGTCCACGGACAGATGAAAGCCGATGACAAAGACTGGGAGATGCAACGCTTCGTCCGCGGCGAGACACATATCATGGTGGCGACAACGGTGATTGAAGTCGGAGTCAACGTGCCCAACGCCTCCGTCATGATCATCGAGAACGCCAACAGGTTCGGGCTTTCGCAGCTGCACCAGCTCAGGGGACGCGTCGGACGCGGCGCCGACCAGTCGTACTGCGTGCTGATCACCGACCACAAACTCACCGGCGAAGGCAAGAAACGCATGGAGACAATGGTGCGCACCAACGACGGCTTCGAGATCGCCGAAGCCGACCTCCAGCTCCGCGGACCCGGCGAGACACAAGGCACACGGCAGTCAGGACAAATCGAGATGAAAATCGGCGACTTCCAGCACGACGAACCGATAATAAGACACACAAGACGGATGGCGAATCTCCTCCTCGACAACGACCCCACTCTCTCAAAACCAGAACATTACGCCACGAAAATGTATTTCGTGAAAATGTTTGAAAGTGATTTCGACTGGAGCAAAATCGGATAAAGGAAAATCATTATTTTCGCAGAAATTTGAATATTTAAACTCACATACAAATGAAGAAAACACTTACACTTATCGCTTTGATGTTTTTGACGACATTGGCGTTTTCACAGAACTTCGTGAAAATCAACGTTGACAATCTGAAAGAAACACAAAGATTGTTCGACAACCCAAATCTCAAAATCCATTATTACAATGACGATTTCGTCCTCGCAACAACATCGGACGGCTTCGACTCCGCTCAAAATGACGTCACCGTCCTCGACAACGAAGCTTTCGCCGACAACGACGCTTATCACATCGTCTATTGCGACAAGAATAATCAGAATTCTTACATTTCAAATGTTAATAAAAATTTACAAGTCCTTTACAGAAATGAGAATCTGTTGATTGTTAAATCAATCGAAGGGACCGCGATGCCGTTTAAAAACGACGGTGTCGTCGCAGTCTTCGACAAAGAGGCGAAACTTCCTGTCGTGACGCGCGACTATCCTGTCATCACCGAAGAGAATCCGATCATCCGCGAGATGATGAATCAGGTGAACATGGATTCTCTTGAGGCGACGGTGCAGTTCCTACAAGACTACGGCGAGCGCAAGTTCAACGGGACGCACATCGCGCAGGCGAGAGACTGGGTGGAGGCGAAGATGCTTTCATACGGGCTTGAGACCGAGGTACAGGAATTTCACGTGAGTTCGTGGATGGGCAGCGCAACCTGCCATAACCTCATTGGCATTCAACGCGGTACGCTTTACCCAGACATATACGTCGTCTGCGGCAGCCACTACGATTCGTTCTCATATTATGGATTGTGCCCCGGTGCCGACGACAACGCGACAGGCACGGCGGCCGTCCTCGAAAGCGCAAGAATCCTCACACAATACGAGTTTGAATATTCAATTATTTACTGCGTTTTTTCTGCCGAAGAATGCGGTCTTTACGGAAGCGAGGCCTACGCCGACCGCTGCGCGAGCGAGGGCATGGAGATTCTCGGTTATTTCAACAACGACATGAACGGCTACCTCAACCCCGGCGATGAAATCCACATCGACTGCATCTACCCGAACTCCGTCCAGCCAATCGGCACGTATTATATGAATGTCGGAAGCGTCTATTTCCCTGAGATGCAAATCCAACACGTGAACCTCGACTACGGCGACAGCGACCACACCTCGTTCAACAACGTCGGCTACATGGGCATCTATCCTTTTGAAGATGTGAACCATGAAAGCCCGTACATTCACACTTCAGAAGACCTTATCGGCAACAGTGTCAACAGCTTCGAGATGTCGCAGCGTTACACGCAGATGAACATCGGCTGCCTCACCGAACTTGCGAACCCGACCGGCGAGGTACCTGCCGTCGCCTGCAACGCACCACAGAATTTCGAGCTGAATTATCCAATTACGGTAAAGGAGATGAGTTCGATAGAACTTTCCTGGCAGGCACCTGAAGAAGGCTCGACGGGCGAACTCGTTCGCTATGACATCTATCGCGACATGAATGTAATCGCTTCTTTGGAAGAAGAAACGGGTTATACCGACACAATCACCGTCGGTGTCACGGCCATGTACCATGTTGTCGCAGTCTATAGCGACGACTGCGAGGCTTCGACCGACACGCTTGTCGGAGAAGGAATCCCTGACGGCATCGATGAGAATTGTGAAAACAATTTTACAATTTATCCTAATCCTGCGACGGAAATGTTAACAATCATTAACAATTCAAGCATCGAGACGGAAGTTGAGATTGTCAACATGATTGGGCAAATTGTGAAGAAAGTTGAAATTATTGATAGAAAGGAATTGAATGTCAGCGATTTGGAAAGCGGCGTTTATTTCGTGAAGATGAACGGCGTTTCGATGAAGCTGATAATAAGATAAGAGATAAAAAAACCCCACCTTTACACGAAAGGCGGGGAAAAACAATATAAAGATTATGAAAAAAATTTCTTTTTTAAAATTCGCTGCAAAGATAACACCTTTTTTTTATTCCGCAATGATTTTTTTGAAAATATTGCTGTTTTGCAGCTTTTCACATTTTTGTTTCTTGTCATAAAAGGCGACAAAGATTCACTTCATCAGGGAATTGCTTCCCCGATGAATCAAATCTTTATCAATATGCCTTTATTCACGATTTATTTTTTTGCGCCTTCCATGACGAGTTTTCCTTTGTAGTAAAGGTCACCGTCAACATAGTATGCTCTGTGATATACGTGAATTGTACCTGTTACCGGGCATGTTGCCAATGTTGGGCATTCTGCTTTGTAATGAGTTCTTCTCTTTGCGCCTCTTGTATGAGACTGTCTTCGTTTTGGATGTGCCATTTTACACTATTTTTTAGTTACTAATTATCTAATTTGTCTTTCAATTGTTTCATCATCTCACTCCAGGCCTGATTGGTGTCGTTCTCCCCTTCATCTTCGTCTTCATCGGCGTTGTACAACATATCCAACACTTCCTGGTTGCAGTCGCTTTCATTCTCATGAACGCGGTGAATCGGCAGTGACAAGATGATGTATTCATAAAACAGATTGCCGAGGTCAAACTCGTTGTCGTTTTTTGTTATGAAGATGACATCACCGTCCTCATCGTTGTCTTCGGCCCCGTATTTCAGGAATATTTCGGCCGAACCTTCGACAGGCTGTTCGTAGTCATCGCCGCATCTGTCGCACTGAAGAACAACTTTTCCTTCAAAATTCAACGTCAAAATGAACATTGTCTCTAATTTTTCAACGTCCAAATGAAGGTTTACAACACCATTCTGAACCTCGGAATAATCTCTTTTTCCGAAGAAACTGTCGCCTATAACATATTGATATTCAGTATGTCCGAAGGCTAACCCAGTCAATGGAATTGTATATTCGTTTTCTTCTTTTTTCATAATACCAATTCGGGGTGCAAAGATATGAATTATTTTGATAGTCTTTACATTAAAAATATTATTTTTTTAACGCTTTTTGCAATATCTCGTCGAGCGGTTCATAAATCGGGTAAAATTCCTCATCGCTGAAGATATTACGTGCGACGTATGCCTTGAACAGAGGTCCCATCAGCTCTCGTGCTTTTTCAACCTGTTCGTCGGTGCCGGTGATTTTCTTTTTCTTTGCTTCCTTCAAGATGTCGTTGAACATTTTTTCTGAAAACACGAAGTTGTCATTGAAATTCTTCGCGTTTCCATAGCCGAGGATCTCATCGCGATGTGAGTCGGAGAAGTCGAAGGCGTACTGGAAGAGGATGCTTGCGTTCACCACTTTGTTGAAGAAATATTCGGTCGTGTCTTGTTTGAGCGGCACATAGACATCTGGCATGATGCCTCCGCCGCCATAGACTATTTTGCCGCCTGGGGTCGTATATTTCAGAGAATCAGCGAAATGGATGCTGTCGGCGGTGAACATCTCACCTGATGTGTATCTGTCGTAAGCCTCGAAAAGATATTTCTCTCTGTCGCCGTCGTAAGGTTTCTGTATGCATCGGCCTGTGGGGGTGTAGTAACGCGCCACGGTGAGACGCAGTCCGGCTCCGTCGCCGAGGTCGAACTGTTCCTGCACGAGGCCTTTTCCGAACGAACGTCGTCCGACGATGGTGCCGCGGTCGTTGTCCTGCAACGCTCCGGCCACTATCTCGCTCGCGCTCGCCGAGCCTTCGTCGATGAGAATAGTCACCGGCATGTCTTCGAGCATTCCGTTTCTCCTCGCATAGATATACTGACGGTCGCGGTGTTCGCCTTGCGTGTAAACGATGAGGCTTCCTTTCGGCAGCATCTCGTCAACGATGTCAACGGCCTCGCCGAGGTAGCCGCCGCTGTTGCCGCGCAGGTCGAAGATGAAATTCGTCATGCCTTCGGCTTTCAGTTCCTTGACGGCCTTCACGAACTCCTTGTGCGTGGTGGCGATAAACTTCGACAGTTTCAGATAACCCGTTGTGTCGTCAATCATATATGCCACTTCGACGCTGTATGTCGGGATGACGTCGCGTGTGATGGTGAAGTCGAGAAGCTCGGCGATGCCGCGGCGGAGCACTTTCACTTCCACTTTGGTGTTGCGCGGGCCTTTGAGGAGTTTCATCGCCGTAGCGTTGGTGATTCCGTTTCCGGCAACTATGCTGTCGCCGACGTATATGATCCTGTCGCCGCCCTGAATCCCGACCTTTTCCGACGGGCCGCCCTTGATGGTGTTGATGATGGTTATCGTGTCGTGTTCGATACGGAACGTCACACCTATGCCTTCAAAGCTGCCTTGAAGTTCCTCCGTGACCTCTTCCAAGACCTCAGGCACGAAATATTCGCTGTGCGGGTCCATCTCATCGATGACGCTCGTCACGGCATCAACCTGAAGCTGGTCGATGTTTACGGTATCAACGTATTCATTCTGAATAAGATAAAAGACTTTTTCTATCGTATTCAAGTCTCCACTGCCTTGAATGACGGTCTTATCGCCGTTGCCACGGGCGATAGCGATCCCCATGACGACGCCGAGAGCCATCGCCACGGCCATGAAAACCGGTGTCAGGACGTTTCGTTTCATTCTATTGTCGCGCTATTCAGTTCCAACGTCTTGAACGTTCTCTTGAAAAGACCCTGAAGCACAGTGCCGGGGCCGACTTCGACCACTTGGTTCACGCCCGCCGCGACCATGTTCTCCATCGTCTGCGTCCAGTGCACCGGTGACGTCAGTTGTTTGATGAGGTTGCTCTTGATGATTTCGGGGTCGTTCACGGCCTGGCCTGTTACATTCTGATATACCGGGCAGATACCTTCCGCGAACCTTGTTTTCATGATGGCTTCGGCGAGTTCCTCACGTGCCGGTTCCATCAGCGGGCTGTGGAATGCGCCGCCGACGTTGAGCGGTAACGCACGTTTTGCGCCAGCCTCCTTCATCTTCTCGCAGGCGATGGCGACACCTTCGACAGAACCGGAGATGACAACCTGTCCGGGGCTATTGTAGTTCGCAGGAACGACGACCTCTTTTATCGATTCGCATATCGACTTGATCTTATCATCTTCAAGATTTATGATGGCGGCCATCGTGCCCGGGTTTGCATCGCAGGCCTTCTGCATCGCCATCGCGCGCTGCGACACCAAACGGAGGCCGTCTTCAAATGTTAAGACGCGGTTCGCGACCAACGCGGAGAACTCGCCGAGCGAGTGACCGGCAACCATGTCGGGACGGAAGTCCTCAAGCATCATCGCCAAAATGACTGAATGAAGGAAGATGGCCGGCTGCGTCACCTTCGTCTGGCGCAGGTCTTCATCAGTGCCCTCGAACATAACGTCCGTAATGTTAAACTTCAAAATATCATTCGCCTTGGCAAACAAGTCCTTGGCTTTCGGGAACTTATCGTACAAATCCTTGCCCATCCCAACGAATTGGGCACCCTGTCCCGGAAAAACGTATGCTTTCATCTCTTTATATATTAATAAGGTGTAAATTCATTAGTCTCTTCTTCCGAAAAATCTCAAAAGATAAAGGAAAAGATTGAGGAAGTCGAGGTACAGGCTCAACGCCGCGAAGATTGTGATTTTCATCATCGTGTCATTCTCATCGATTCCCAACTGCCCTATATTTTTGATTTTCTGAACATCGTATGCCGTCAGGCCTGTGAAGACGATCACGCCGGCAACGCTGATGATGTATTCCAGACGTGCGCTGTGCGTGAAGAAATTCACGAGCATCGCGATGATCATCCCGAACAGAGCCATGAGCAGGATTGATCCGAGCTTGGTGAGGTCGGTCTTTGTGGTGTAACCCATTATCGCCATGATTCCGAACATCCCCGCGGTGATGACAAAAGTTTTCGCTATCGACGCACTCGTGTAAACGTAAAATATCGAGCTCAAACTCATCCCCATGAGGGTGGAATAAAGCAGGTAAAGCAATATTGTTGACCTTGTGCTGAGTTTGTTTCCGCTGAACGACATGCCGAGCACGATGATGAACGGCGCGAATGTCACAATCCAGCCTAACATTGTCATTGACATCACGCCTTTCTCGTTAATGCCGTAGATGAGTGAGAAAAGCTCATCGCTTGTGCCGAAAAGATACGCCGCGAGTGCCGTGAGTCCCATTGCCGCAAACATCCAGCTGAAGACGTTTGCCATGAAAGTGTTTGATAATGCCTTTGTTTCTTGATACATATAAGATTATTGGTTTTTAATTAATGTAAATTTTTTCCTAAAAGTTGTAAAAATTCGGCGCGTGTCTCGTTTCTCTCAAACGCCCCGATGAAATCCGAAGTCGTAGTGACGGAGTTCTGTTTCTGCACGCCTCTCATGCTCATGCAGAGATGTTTCGCCTCTATGACGACTGCGACGCCGAGCGGATGAAGCGCGTCGTTGATGGCGTTCTTGATCTGTGTCGTCAGTCGTTCCTGCACCTGAAGCCGGCGCGAATAAGCCTCCACCACTCTCGCTATCTTGCTCAGTCCGGTGATGTAACCGTTGGGTATGTAGGCGACGTGAGCCTTCCCGATGAACGGAATGAGATGATGTTCGCACAATGAGTACAGTTCTATGTCCTTGACAATCACCATCTGGCGATAGTCTTCCTTGAAACGCGCCGAGAGAAGAATCTCCATCGGGTCGAGGTTGTAGCCCTGTGTCAGGAACTGCATCGACCTCGCCATCCTGAAAGGTGTCTTCAAGAGGCCTTCCCTGTCGGGGTTCTCGCCGAGAAGCTGGAGAATCGCCCTGTAATGTTCCATCAGTTTCTCCGTGCGTTCCGGGTCAAATTTCTCGATTTTCTCGTATCCTATGATTTCATTCATCTTTTGCTTTCTTTTTCTTTACAAGCTGATAAGTCTCAAAGACGCTGTAAATCACGTAGTAAGCTAAAAACGTTAGTATGAAACGTTTTGAGTCTTCTTTGAAATTCAGCGAATATATTGTAAGAATGGAAAGATACACGACGAGTTTCACCACGGTTGAAACCATGTAGAAATTGTAAAACTTGCGCATGTCTTTCTGCCTTGCCTTCTCGCAGCAGCGGTACATCACCAAGCTGACGATGAAGAAAAATATTATCATCAGCGGCCACCACACCGTGGCGAACTTGGCGAGACCCAACGACGCCGCGCTGACAGCGAGCGTCAGCCAGATGAGGCCTGAAAGGAAACCCTTGTCTTTCTTCGAGATTTTCATGATTATTTCTTTTGAACTTCAGCAGGTTTCTGGCCCATTTCGCATTTGCCGGTGAAAATCGCTCCCACTTCTATGAAAAGCTGTTTCGTGTAAAGGTCAACTTCAAGACGCGATGTTGACTTCAGAGATGTGAGTTCCTCGACTTTCAACGTGCCTTTCACTTTGCCGGAGATGTCGGCGTTCTTGCATATCACGGTGCCCTCGACATAGCCTTGCTGTCCGATGACGACCTTGCCGCTCGATTTCAACGTGCCTGTGATAGCACCGTCGATACGGATGTCGCCCGACGCCTCAACGTCGCCTTTGATGTTCGTACCGCTGCCAATGAGGTTGTTCCTGCCTGTTGCTTCTGATGTGTTATTTGCCATGTTACTTGTTGTTTTGATTCCAGAACTCCATGTATTCATCAATGTTTTTCTGCTGATAGAATATCGGATAGTTGGAAATTGATACTTTTATGATTTTGTAATTTCCGGCTTCGATGCCGCCGAAAACGTAGTCGTTGTTTGACAACGCATTGTAATAGTCATTCGTCGCCGAGAGGTTCTCGAACTTCTCGATGGTGATCATCGCCTCCTCCTTGCTGTACATCAGGTTCTTGACAGTGAGCTGCAACAGCCTGAAATTGTTTTTGTTGAAGTCGCTGAGGCGGACTTTCAGAGGGTTGATGCGCACATTCTTCGTGTCGCAAATCACCAAGATATAATAAGGTTCATCCGGATTGAACGTGTAAATCGATTCTTTTTCCTCTTCGGCGACTTCTTCTTTCGGGCGTGCGCTCTCGATGTTCAGGCCGAGATTGTACATGTCGTTGGCCTTTAGAAGCACCTCCATCGCAAACGGCTTGATGCTGCTTTCGGGATAATTCTGGACGAGGCGGTAGAGTGCGTACGCCATCGAGTCAACGACTTCGACATAGCCGAGTGAGATGGCGTCGAGGAATTCGAAACGTGGCATGAGGAGGGTGTCTTCCGCATAGAGTCTCCTCGCGCGTTCGACGTTCATTCTCACGCGTTGGTATTGTCCGTTCTGATAGGCGTCGAAGGTCTTTGTATAGAACTGTTCGGCTTCGGCGCCTTTCTGTGCTTCTTTCAGGAAATGTTCCGGGTCGAGGATGAGTTTCGCCTGGTTTGAGTCGGGATATTTTGTCAGGACGAGGTTCTTGTAGTTGTCCGCCTCCGTCTCCTCGCCGCGTTTGGTGTGCATCCTGTAAAGGTAGAACCATGCCGACAGCTCGTTGTCGTTGTCGGGATAACGTTCCGTCAGCTCGGTGTAAGCCTCGATGGAATGTACGTAGTCCTTGAGGTCGTTGTAATAGATGAACCCGACGTTGTTGAGAGCCGTGGCTATCTGTTTGTTCGCCTCCGCCTTGGCTTCGTCGGTGAATGGAATCTGACGAAGGTAATAACCGCGGTCGAGCTGTGTGTATTTCGCGGTGTCAGCGGGGGTGTCGCTGAGTCCGTGCTCTTTCATATACGACGCACGTTCCTCGTCCGACATTTCCGCGAGTTCCTCTTCTGAAAGGAGTTCCTCATCGCTCTGGTTCATGCTTTGCTTGTTGGTGATGAACCAGTAATCCTCAAGCACGCGTTTGCCCCATTTCTTCTGGAAGTCGTTCATGCCGCGCGTTCTCGTAGTCGAGTTGTAGAAATACCAGCTGGAGTTGTCGCCTGTAGGCATCGACATCTGCGGGTCGGCGGTACCGCCGAGAAGCTCAATCTGGGCTTTCGTCTCGGCTTCTTTCGCCAGACGTTCCTGTTCCGCCTGATAGTCCTCGATAATCTTGTCAATCACGGCATAAAGATGAACCGTGTCCATGACTGAAAGCCGGAGCAGGCTGTCGTTGAGGTCGTATGTTGAAAGATTCCCGACGAGGTCAGAAAGCATCACCGAGAGGTTGAGGAGGCTGTCGTAACCCGGATACGTCCTGTCCATCGACATCACCGCCGTGTCAAAATAAGCCTGCGAAAGCACATATTCCCCGTCGCTGAAGAGCATGTCGGCGACTTCCATCGAGGATTTTATCTTCTGGTTCACGTTGGTATTGCTCGCCGCCACCGACTTTCTCAGATAATCTATGCCAGTCTGCCTGTCGCCTTCCCTGAGCACCACGTCGGACATGGCGTAGTAAATGCGGTCTTTGTAATCGGTGTTCTTGGTGTCTTTGAGCATCTTGCGGAGCATCTTGAGCATCGCCGTGGTGTCGCTTCCCGTCGAGCATTTGGCGATGTTCATCCGTGACTCGAATGTCATCACGTATTCCGGATGTGCCTTGATGACGTTCTTGAACTGTTCTGTCGCTTTCGCATATTCTTTTTGGTCGGCGTAGATCTGGCCGAGGATGAACATGGCGCGGCTCTTGTTGTATTTGCCTTTCGCTGTGAACAACGCGCTCCGCAGGTATTTCACCGCCTCTTTTTCTCTTCCAACCGCGATGTAATAGTCGGCGAAGACGAGGTCGAGGTTACGCTGCACGTATTTCGGCAGTTTCTCGCCTGACGCGCTTGTCACGAGCAGCGACTGCAAAGCGGCTTCCGCCTTCTCATATTCCTTCGTGGCGATATAAGTCTTTGCAAGCCAAAGATTTGCTGTGTAATGGTCGCGGCTTGTCGGATAGCTCACGTTTGCATAGTCGAACGTGCGGCGTGCGGGGACGAAATCCTGTTTGTAGAAATGGGCCTTCGCCATGTCGATGAAAGCGTCGTCGATGCATCTGACGTGTTCCTTACCGTTGAAACGCATCGAGTGTTTCTGGATGCATATCGCCGACTTCTCTATTGTGCGGTCGAACTTGGCGTTCTGGGCCGTCGCGTTCTCCTTGGTGCCGTAGTTGAACACCGGCAGCGTCTTTGTATAGTCGTCGATGGCACTCTGCCGCAGCGCCAGTTCGCCCTCTTTCATGCTCTGGTTGCCGTTCCACCACACGTTATAATGACCGGTCATGTTGTGCCACGCCCTTCTGCTCCAAGTGTTTTTCTTCGTCGAACACGACACCAAAACGAATGCGGCCAAAGCTATCGCAAATACTCCGAATATCCTGTATGCTATCCTCTTTTTCTTCATTTCAAAATTCTGTTAATTCAATATTAACTTATGAATTACGTTTTTATTTTCCGCTTTTCTGCGAACTTGCAAAAATACTAAATTAGACTGAAATATACATCATTTTTTAAAAAAATATGAATAGTGCCTTGCCTTTGTAAAAAAGTTTGTATTTTTACACGCTGAATAAAAGGCTATTTTTTGATGGAAAATTTTATTGTATCGGCGAGAAAATACAGGCCTGCGACGTTTGAAAGCGTTGTAGGTCAACATGCTATAACATCGACATTGCAGAATGCGATTCGCAACAACACGCTCGCGCAGGCGTTCCTTTTCTGCGGTCCGAGGGGTGTCGGAAAGACCACATGCGCACGTATCATGGCGAAAACGATCAACTGTCTGCACCCGACCGACAGCATGGAGGCGTGCAACGAATGCGAGTCATGCATGAGTTTCAACAACAACGCTTCGTTCAACATCTTCGAACTTGACGCGGCGTCGAACAACAGCGTAGAGGACATCCGCAACCTCATCGACCAGGTGAGGATTCCACCGCAAATCGGGAAATACAAGGTGTATATCATCGACGAGGTGCACATGCTGTCGTCAGCGGCTTTCAACGCCTTCCTCAAGACTTTGGAGGAGCCGCCGGCGTATGCGAAATTCATCTTGGCAACCACCGAGAAACACAAGATCCTCCCGACGATCCTGTCGCGCTGCCAGATTTTCGACTTCAAGCGCATCACCGTCGATGACATCACGAAACATCTTCAGAGCATCGCCGCGAAAGAAGGTGTCAACGCGGAAGAGGAAGCCCTGAACATCGTCGCCCAGAAAGCCGACGGCGCACTCCGCGACGCACTGTCAATCTTCGACCAGATGGTCAGCTTCTCCGGCAACAACATCACTTACAAAGATGTCATCGCTAACCTCAACGTCCTCGACTACGAATATTATTTCAAAGCCGTTGACAACATCTTGGCCAACGACATCAACTCTATTCTCCTGCTTCTTAACGACGTGATTAACAAAGGCTTCGACGCACAGAACTTCATCCAGGGCATGGCGAGCCACCTGCGCAACCTGCTTCTCGGGAAAGACGAGCGCGTCGTCGGACTCATGGAGGTAAGCAGCCAGCTGAAGACGAGATATTCGCAACAGGCGGCGCAGTGCAGCACCGAGTTCCTGCTCAAGGCACTGAATCTCGCCAACGAATGCGACATCAATTTCAGAGGCGCGAACAACAAACGCCTCCATCTTGAGGTCACGCTTCTCAAGATGACACAATGTTTCAGCCAGCCCGTCCCTGTCCAGCAGAATACGGCGCAAGCGCAGCAGAATACGGCTCCGGTTCAACAGCGGCCTGTCTATGTCCAGCAGACTCCGGTTCAACCACAGCAGGCTCCGGCTCAGCCTCGGCCTAACACGGCAAATACGGTTCAGCCGAATCCAGTTCAAGTCAAGCAGACTCCGGTGGTCACGGTTCAGCAGCCGACAGCGGAGCCGGTCCGTCCTTCCGGAAGAATGCACCGGACAAACACTGTTTCCATCTTCGAGGAGGACAAGAAGACTCCGGCTGAAGAAGCACACGAAGAGGTGAAGAACCGCCCTTTTACGGGTGAGATGCTGACGGCTGCGTGGAAGGAATTCGTTGACACACATAAAGATACGTGTCCGATTTTCGTCGCCGGCATCGGGAAATACACACCCACGCTGAATGAAAACAACGTCATCGACTACCAAATCGACAACATATTGGTCGCCAACGACCTCGCTAACATGGCGAAGCTGCGTGAACATCTTGTCAACAGGTTAGACAACAATCAGTTCACCCTCGTCCATCATGTGGTTGAGAACCCCGTTGACGAGATCGCCTACACCGACCGCAGCAAGTTCGAGAAGATGGCGGAGTTGAATCCGAATGTAATAACTTTAAAAAAAGGCTTGGGCCTTAACATTGACATATAAGAAATGAGTTTCAAGAAATGGATAGGCGAGAAATATCTGAAGCTCCGCGGCTGGACCGTGGTGGGCGACATCCCGCCTGAAGAGAAAAAATGCATGATAATAGAGGCGCCGCACACCTGCATCGAGGACTTCCTCATCGGGCTGAGTTTCTTCTGGGCGCGTGAGAAAGAAGTGAAATTCCTTGTGAAAAAGGAGTTTTTCGACAACCCCGTCCTGCGCTGGATCCTCAAACGCACCGGCGGCATCCCTGTTGACAGAAGCCGCGGCAACAACATGGTCGTGAAAACAGCCGCCGTCTTCAAACAATATGACGAACTTTACATCGTTATCTGTCCCGAAGGCACGCGCAAACGCGTCGAGCGGTGGAAACGCGGTTTCTATTACATCGCCGAGATGGCTAAAGTGCCCGTGGTAATGGGATTTATTGACTATAAGACAAAGACATGCGGCTACGGCCCGCTTTTCTATCCTTCGGGAGACTTCGATGAAGACTGGAAATTGATTGAGGGTTTCTACAGAGGAAAACAAGGTAAGACAAAAGGGAAATTCAACTTGGAGTGAAGCCGGTGTAGCAAAAAATAAATTATGAAAGGTAAAGGTTTTTTCAACAATTTCAAGAGCAAGTTCAAGATTGTAATCCTGCATCCGGAGACATACGAAGAGAAGGGCGGGTTTAACATGAGCAAGATGAGACTCACCATTTTCATGGTTATCACCGTGATTCTCATCATTTTAGGAACAGCCGCGCTCATCGTGTTCACGCCGATTCGCGAGCTCATACCAGGCTATACAGACGTCACCTTGAACCGGCGCGTCTATGAGATGGAACGCCGCGCCGACTCAATCGAGAACGTGCTGGTTCAGAAAGACCAATACATAAAAAACATACGCCGCATCATCTTTGACGACGAATTTCCAGACGACAGCCTCGCCGCAGTCGCATTAATTAATAAAGGTGTAAAAAAAGTCCCCACCGTTGACGACTTCAAATCAGAGCAGGACAGCCTGTTCCGACTTCAGTTCGAGGCGGAGTCACAATACAATCTCTTCGGTTCGGCATTCGTCAGCAGCAACGGCAGGAACAACATTCCCACATTCTTCACGCCACTCGAAGGTCTGATTACCAATCGTTTCAATCCAAATTCAAAACATTTCGGAATCGACATGGTCTCCAAGTCGGATGCCGTCATAAAAGCTGTCGCCGACGGCACGGTGGTTTTTTCCGACTGGAGCGTTGAAAAAGGCTATGTCATTGGCGTTCAACATGCCGGAAACATAATTTCAATATACAAGCACAATTCGTCGTTGCTTCATCATGAAGGAGACGTGATACATGCCGGCGACGCCATCGCCATCATCGGCGGTTCAGGCAGCGTATCCACCGGGCCGCACCTGCATTTCGAACTATGGTGCAACGGGAAAGCACTGAATCCGGAAGATTATATTTCTTTTGAATGAAATATTTTTTGTATGGCATTTTTTTGTATCTTTGCACCCAAAAAATTATCGGATAACGAACAGACAAAATGGTAGTATTAATAAAGGTCTTGCAATTAGTTCTCGCACTCTCTATCCTCGTGATTATCCATGAGTTCGGGCATTTCATAGCATCAAGGATATTTGGAATCAGGGTCGAAAAATTCTATATGTTTTTCGACACAAAATTCTCGATTTTCAGATGCAAAAAGGTGAACGGGAAGTGGCGTTTCAAATTTTTCCAGAAGAATGAGCCTGAAAAATACAACACCATAGAGAACATCGACCCGGTAACAAAAAAGAAATCATACACTTACGAGCCGATAGACCTGACCACGCTTCCGGAAGACGACTGGCGCAGAGCCGAAGACACCACCGAGTTCGGTCTCGGCTGGATCCCGCTCGGCGGCTACTGCAAGATTGCGGGAATGATTGACGAGTCGATGGACCAGGCGCAGATGGCACAGGAACCGAAACCGTGGGAGTTCCGCACCAAACCGGCATGGCAACGACTCATCGTCATGGTCGGCGGCGTGTTCATGAACGTAGTGCTGGCCTTCCTCATCTACATCGGACTCACGGCAAGCTACGGCGAACAGTACCTTTCAACGGCTGAAGTCAACAAAAACGGAATCACCGTTGACAGCCTCGGATATTCATTCGGACTGCGCGACGGCGACAAAATCGTCTCCGTTGACGGAAAATACATCGAGAATTTCTATAAAATCCCGATGGAACTCATCCTCGAAAAGACACAATACATTGAAGTTGAACGCGATGGCAGGGACATGAAAGTGTATCTTCCGGACGATGCGGTGAGGAACCTCCTCAAACATCAGACGTCGTTCATTGACTTCAGGATCCCGTTCATCGTCGGCGAAGTGCTTGAAGGCGAGGCCGCCGAAAAGTCAGGATTGCTCGCTGGCGACAGAATCATCAAAGTTGACGACAGCCTCACGCTTTACTTCAACGACTTCAGGAAACAAATCGTGAAACACAAGAAACAGGAAGTCAGCCTGACAGTGTTGAGGGGAGCAGACACTATCGTCATGCCGGTAACCGTGCCTGAAAACGGCCTCATCGGGGTACGCAACCAATTGACATTGAATTTCTCCACAAAAGAATATACGTTCTGGCAGGCGATACCGCACGGATTCGTGAAGACGTTCACCGAGATCGGCGACTATTGGAAGCAGCTGAAACTCATCTTCAACCCGAGCACCGGCGCATACGAGAGTCTCGGCGGATTCATCGCCATAGGCAAAATCTTCCCCGACTCTTTCCAATGGCAGCAGTTCTGGCGTCTGACGGCTTTGCTTTCAATCATCCTCGCGGTGATGAACATCCTGCCGATACCCGCACTTGACGGCGGACACGTCCTTTTCCTCCTCTACGAGGTGATAACGCGCCGCAAGCCGAGCGACAAATTCCTTGAAAAAGCTACAACGATAGGTTTCATATTCCTTCTGCTTCTTTTGATTTACGCCAACGGAAATGATATTGTAAAACTGTTCAGGTGATGCTTTCGGGAGGCTATATATTAATAAGGTGTTGAAAAGTTGTTGAAAACTTTTGAATTTAACACAATAAACAAAATAGTATTACGTTTTTGGAAATTAAAATTATAAACGTGCGAAAATTGAGAAACATAGTATTGATGATGGTTATCATGTTGATGACAGCCGGGCTTCATGCCCAGCAGGCACCTATGTTTACCAATTACAGCAGGTCATACGCCGCGGTCAACCCCGGATTTTACGGTTTGAGCGAAGGTGCCAACATCAACAGCATTTACCGTGATCAATATTCAGGTTTCGATGACTGGTCAACCGGCGAGCGGGTTTCGCCCCGTACATTCCTTATTTCCGCCGACCTTCCGATTCCGGCCATTGCCGGCGGTGTCGGTCTTTCGGTGGTGAAAGACAAGACCGGCATGGAAGACAATGTCGGTGTCAACCTCGGTTATTCGTATCATCTCGACCTTGGCTCCGGCACGTTGGGCATCGGCTTGGCCTTGAATTTGACCAACAGGTCGATTGACTTCTCGCAGGCGAGTCCAATTGAAGAAGGCGACCCGAGCATCCCAAACAGCAAGCAGACCGACATGCTCTTCGATGGGAATTTCGGTTTGTTCTACATGATCCCCGACCAATTTTATGTGGCGGCATCCGTCACAAGTTTCCTTGAATCAAAAGGCAAAGTCTTGGCGGCGAACGCCACCTCAAGCGCAAGTTTTGTGGGCGACCGCACGTTATATTTTGTCACAGGATATGAATTTCACTTCACAAATTCGTACTTCATGCTGAATCCTGAGATGTGTCTGATGAGCGACATCGCAAACACGCAGTTCAACATCGGGGCGAAATTGTGGTATAATGAAAAGTTTTATTTCGGCACAAATTACAGATACCAGGAGTCAGTCGCAGTCATGGCAGGCTTGAATATCAAAGGGTTTGTGCTTTCTTACGCATACGACATCAACACGATGGGACATGGTGTGAATGGTTCTCACGAAGTGTCATTGAGTTATTGCTTCAAGCTCAACCTCGAAAAATCACCGAGAATTTACAGCAATGTGAGGTATCTGTAAAAAAAATGTTGATAACTATGTTGAATTTTTTGTTGTGCAAAATGAAAAAAACGCTAATTTTGGCGCGATTTATTTTAGATATTGAAATATAGGTAAAAACAAATAACAAACTATCGACAATAAGATGAAAAAGTTCGTTTTATTATGCCTTGTAGCCGTTGTCTTCGCCAGCTGTACAAGTACTAATCATGGTGAATTGGTAGGGGTCAGGAAAAAGTCAAAACCATTTTATCAGCCAGATCCGTACGGCATGGTGTTTGTGCCTATGGGCAGTTATACCATGGGTGTCGGAAGTCAGGACATCACAGCGAGCAATGTTGCGACCGCAAAAACAATATCAGTTTCGTCATTCTACATGGATGAGACCGAAATCACAAACAATGAATACCGCGAGTTCGTGTATTATGTCCGCGACTCCATAGCAAGAAGACTGCTCGGAGAGGTCAATCAGGATTTTCTTATCACGGAAGATCCAAAGACGGGTGAGATGTATGACCCTCCGCACCTCAACTGGAAAGAGAAAATCGATTGGAAGAGCGACGAGCAGGATGTCAGAGACGCACTTGAGGAGATTTTCATTCCAAAAGAGGAGCGTTTTTACGGCAGGAAGGAAATCGACGCAAGAAAACTCATATTCGAGTATTTCTGGATTGACCTTCACGCGGCGGCAAAGAAAGAGTTCAGAGATGGCGCTGACTACCATAACGCCAGCTTCGCCGACCGTCCCCAAGGCATGACAGACCGTTCGGTTTACATCATCACGGAAACCATAAATGTTTATCCTGACACGTTAGCCTGGATTCACGACTACGCATATTCGTTCAACGACCCGTTGACGGAGAAATATTTCTGGCACCAAGCATACGACAACTATCCTGTGGTCGGTGTCAACTGGAATCAGGCGCGCGCATTCTGCGTGTGGCGCACGAACAAGATTACGAACTACAACTTAAGCCAGAGGAACGCATCCATTCCTTCGGAGTTCCGTCTCCCCACAGAAGCAGAGTGGGAATGGGCGGCGCGCGGCGGCAACCACCTCAACCCGTATCCGTGGGGCGGTCCTTACACACGTAACGACAGAGGATGCCTCCTCGCCAACTTCAAACCATTGCGTGGCAACTATATCTCCGACGGCGGAAGTTCAACAGTCATCGTAGGTCATTACAAACCAAACGACTGGGGACTTTACGACATGGCCGGCAACGTGGCCGAATGGACAAGCAGCGCATACGACCCGGTTTCATACAACATCACATGGGACTTGAACCCGGAGTATGTCTATAACGCAAAAGCAAACGAATCACCTGTGATGAAGAGAAAGGTCGTCCGCGGCGGTTCGTGGAAAGATATCGCACACTACATCCAAGTGAACACACGCAGTTATGAATACCAAGACACCGCAAAGTGCTACATCGGTTTCCGCTGCGTCCAGTCATACCTCGGAAGAATGAAAGGCGATGACCCACGCAAAATGTCAAGAGTCTATTAAAAATTAACACATTCATTGCAATTAAAAACTAATAAAATAAAAACTTACAAAATTTATTATCATGAGCAAAATTTCGGAAATTTTAGCTGGTAAAGGCTACAAGAACTTCATGGCGAAACTATACGGTATCGGTGCTTCAATTGTCATGATCGGCGCATTGTTTAAACTTGAACACTTTTCAATCTTCACACCAAAAGATGCCACATACATGCTGACACTTGGCTTGATTGTGGAGGCCATCATATTCTTTTTCTCAGCTTTCGAGCCACTCCATGCAGAACCAGATTGGAGCATTGTTTATCCTGAACTGTGGGACTCACTTCACGAGGGTGAAGAAAGACCAGAACAGCCAATGGTTTCGACAACAAGAAGACCAACGACAACAACAGCTCCGTCGATGAACCAGCTAACCGAAATGCTCGAAAAGGCGAACATAAACGAAGCGACACTGGCCAAACTCGGCGACGGCATCAACCGTCTCGGCGACACAGCCGGCAAACTCGCCGACATCAGCCAGGCAGCGTCAGTGACAAGCGAATATACAAAGGCTATGGAACAGACTGCCAAGTCAGCAGCCGCATTGGACATACAGCTGAAGAATGCAGGTGCTATGGCCGAGACGAACAACAGACTCAACGAGTCGATGGTTCAGTATATTGAAAAGATTAACGCAACAACCAAGACACAGGAAGATCTCAACAAACAGTTGACAGAAATAACAAAGCGCATGACAGCAACGAGCGCCGTCTATGGCAATATTCTTTCTGCAATGAATATCAAAGCCTAACGACCTTTGTTGAATTTACTTATTATTTACCTATAATAAATAAAAACCATGTCAGGAGCAAAAGAAACACCAAGGCAAAAGATGATTGGTATGATGTATCTCGTCTATACCGCTCTGTTAGCCATGAACGTGTCAGCCGACATTCTCGACGCCTTCGCCATCGTCAACGACGGTCAAGAAAAGACCAATGCGAGCATTGAGTTGAAACTCGAAGAACAATATGCGGCTTTCGAACACCAATATAACAAGGAACCTGAAAAAACACAACTTTATTGGGATCAGGCATTGCTTATCCGCGAGAAGACAGACTCAATTGTCAACTATATTGAAAACCTCAAACTTTATCTTCTTCTCAAGACAGAAAACATCTCAATGAACGACTTATGGTATCCGAAAGATCCTGAAAAAGTCATCATTAATGAAGGTACAGACACCACCGGCCGACGTATCAGTTATAAGTTTAACTTGAGCAACATCAGTTCCAAGGACAATTATGACGCCCCAACCACAATCATGATTGAAGATGAACAGAAAGCTACCGAGCTGAAGCATGTTATTCAGAACTACCGTAATTTTGTTGTCAATTCTGTTGAGTCGGCAGGTGTGAAAAATTATTCCAAACACGTAGGACTTCTCACCGACACCGACCTGTCGGGAGAACCAATAAAGTATTACAACAAAGCGAAACAGGAGGTTTCGTGGGAACAGAAACACTTCGACAAGGTGATCTTCGTCGCGGAGATGGCACTTCTCAACAAGTTTGTGGGTGAGATTCAAAACACAGAATACGACGCCCTCTCGGAACTTTCAAGACAGATTGGCGCCAGCGAATTCCGTTTCAACAATTTGGAAGCCAAGGTCATGCCTAAGTCAACATACGTTATTTCAGGCAGGAACTATGAAGCTGACATTTTCATCGCGGCACAGGATACGACAAAGCAATTCAACGTGAGATACTCAATGGGTGTTGACAAATTCAATATCGAAAACACAAACGCACCAAGGATTCAGAGTGAAGGTGGTGTTGTTAAGTTGAAATTCCCGGCAGCAACTCAAGGTTTCCAGAAATACGCCGGTGTCATAGAGGTGGTTGACCCTGTAACAGGCGAGGAGGTTCCTTATCCCTTCTCGGCAAGTTATACCGTCGCGCCACCGTCAGCGACAATCGCGCCTACACAGATGATGATATTCTATCAAGGCCTCAAGAACCCTATCTCCGTGTCGTCACCAGGTGTAGCCCACGAGAACATCCGCGTCAGCGTTTCTGATGGCGCCACCCTCTCGAACGGCGAAGCCCCAGGCACATACTTTGTCGAAGTCGCAGCGGGAACGAAGAACGTCACAGTCACAGCATCAGGCGAACTCGATGGAACACCCGTCGTCCTCGGAAGCTATGACTTCCGCGTGAAACGTGTTCCGAATCCGGAAGCACAGATTGCAGGCGTCTCGAGCGGTAAGATTTCAAAGGATGATGTCCTGGCAGCAAGAGGTATCGTCCCGAACATGGGTGACTTTGAATTCGGTGACTATTCATATAAAATTGTCTCCTTCAAACTCTCGACAATTATAGCCGGTGACCTTAAAGAAGCCGGCACAAACAACGGCGGTATCTTCAGCGCGGAGACACTTAAGTTCATCCAGAATGCCGGACATGGACAGAAACTTTACTTTGAAAACATCACAGCCAAGGGTCCTGATGGCATGACACGTACCCTCAACCCTATTAACATTGAAATCAAATAATTGAAAATATGAAAAAAATCATTGCATCTGTAGTCATCGCATTAATCTGTTTGTACGGAGCCAGCAAGACTTCCGCCCAGATTGTCGATCAGACTTATACTGATGGCCTTTATGTCAATGAAGCAACAGGTATCAAAAAACCAATGCCTATGCTTAACATAAGGGAATCGGATATCATGTGGAAAAAGAGAATCTGGCGCGAGATTGACTTCCGTCAGAAAATGAACCAGGGTTTCTACTATCCGACGGTCAATCACGAAGACTGGAAGAATTTCATCACCGTCATTTTAGACGGCCTCAAAGAAGGAACCATCCAGGCATTTGAAGTTGAAAAGACTGATGAGATGCTGACACCTATTTCATACAATAAATTCATGGTATCGCAGTCAGACACGACTTATAAGACTTTGACAAGACCTTATCCTCCGTATGACCAATACGACACGATGATTATCTCCAAATTCGACCCTTCAGAAGTCATGCGCGTCCGCGTGAAGGAGGACTGGTATTTTGACAAACAGAGAAGTCAATTGCTGGTTCGCATTATCGCCATCTGTCCGGTCAAAATGAAAGATATGAACGGAACAAAAGTGCCGCAGCCAATGTTCTGGATTCCCTACGAAAGCGCACGTGAGGTGTTCGCACGCGCCCCTTTCTTCAACAGGAGCAATTCCGCAGCACAATTATCATACGATGAGATTTTCAGCAACCGTATGTTCGACAGTTATATCTACAAAGAGGAAAACGTCTATGACCGCAGCATTAAAGAATATGCCCAAGGCATCGACGCAATGCTTGAGTCAGAACGTATCAAACAAAGCATCATTGATTTCGAACAGAATCTTTGGGAATATTAAGTTTTCTATAAATTCGTGACATAAATAAAAACAGCGACTTGAAATCAAGTCGCTGTTTTTCATTCATTTAGTAACGGTATCTCCTGCCGTTTTTCCTTTCCGGACGGTCGTCGTCAAAGCTCTTTCTTCTCTTTCTATCATTGCCTTTGTCCTCCTGACGACGGCTCTTCCTTGATTCGCGGCGAGGCCTGTCGTCGAAATCATCGAATCCGCGGTCTCTGCGGGAACGCTCCTCATGGAAACTGTCTTTCTTTTTCCTTGACTTGCGTTCAGGCATCTCAAAGTCATCGTCTCTGCGTCTTTCCCTTCTGCCTTCGTCAGACTTTCTCCTTCCGCCTCTCCTTTCGCCACCTTCCTTCGGCTCGCCGGTCGTGATTTCAACACGGATGCCTTCAGGATTCTTGCTCGGGTCGGCAAAGCAATCAACGATGAACTTCGCCTTGTCACCGTCAACCGCCACAAACGAGAAATTCTCCATCAAATCAATGTGTCCGATCTCGATGTCCTTTGTTCTTGTGACATCATTGATCTTTCCGATAAGAATATTCGGCTTGATTCTGTCTCTCTTTCCCAAACCGAAGAAAAGACGGACCTTGTTGCTGTCGTCACGATCTTTCTTTTCCTTCTTGTCTTTTTTCTTTCCGCTTTCTGATTCATCAACATTAAGGTCTTTCGCATCTTTGTAATAATCAAGGAAGCGATTGAAATTCAACGCAACAACGCGTGTGATGAGTTCCTCGCGTGTGAGCCAGTTGAGTTTCTTGAAGACAATAGGAAGATAGTCGTCGATGTCGTCTCTCATGATGTCAACCTTCTCAAGGTTGTCGATATGACGGAAAAGTTGTTTTTCGCATACTTCCTGAGCTGTCGGAATCATCGCTTTTTCAAGCGGACGTCCGAGCTGTTTCTCAATCGCCTTAATCTTTGACTTCTCCTTCACATGGACGAGGCTGATGCAGATGCCGGTCTTGTCAGCGCGTCCGGTTCTGCCGCTGCGGTGGACGTAAGTGTCAATGTCATCAGGAAGATTGTAATTGATGATATGTGAAAGATTGTTGACATCAAGACCGCGGGCCGCCACGTCGGTTGCGACCAAAATCTGGATGTAACCTTGTCTGAAATGGTTCATCACGAGATCGCGGGCAGGCTGTGAAAGGTCGCCGTGCAAAGCCGAAGCGTTGTAACCGTCGTGGATGAGGTTGTCGGCGACTTCCTGTGTTTCAAGTTTCGTGCGGCAGAATACGATACCGTAAATTGACGGATAATAGTCAATGAGACGTTTCAGCGCCAAATATCTCTCACTTGCGCGGATGAGATAATAGTTGTGTTTGACGTTGGTAGAGCCGGAGTTGCGCTGGCCGATTGAGATCCTTTTCGGGTCTTTCATGTAACGTGTAAGAATCTTCTCCACCTCGGCCGGCATTGTAGCAGAGAAAAGAAGTGTGTTCTTTTCAGCCGGCATATATTCGAGGATGGCATCGACGTCTTCCTGGAAACCCATGTCGAGCATCTCATCAGCTTCATCAAGGATCATCCATTCCACATTGCTGAAATCCACACGGTTACGGCGAATCATATCCTGAAGTCGTCCAGGTGTCGCCACGATAATCTGCGGTTTCTTGGCTAAATCCTTGAACTGCAACTCTATACTCGCGCCACCATAAACCGGCACAATCATTATTTCCGGCATATATTTCGCATAGCTGCGGAGGTCTTTCGTGATTTGCATGCACAACTCACGCGTCGGGCATAAAATAAGACCTTGAATACAACGTTTACTGCCATCGATATTCTGCAAAAGCGGGAGTCCGAAAGCAGCCGTCTTGCCCGTTCCCGTCTGCGCAAGTCCCACTAAGTCAGTGCGTTGTGATAATAATATTGGAAGCACTTCCGCCTGTATAGGCATTGGCTCTTTAAATCCTAATTCATCTATCGCCTTTAGGATTGAAGGGTTTAAGTTGAAATCTTGAAACATAGAATAATTTTGAGGGTGCAAAATTACAAAAAATTTTATTATCTTTGCAAGATTTTTGAAACAGAAATGAAATTAAGATTTTCGATATATTTTATCTGCATATTGTTGTTTTTCAGCTGCAAGAACAATGATAATGAAATGTTTGAGCAAGAGGAGTATGAAAGCTGGCCGAAGGTGAACACCGACAGCATTTTCATAAATCTTGACAAAAAAAAGATTGAAGACAAAGCTGCGCAGGTTGACAAGATATTCATCAAGCTGAAGAAAAAAACATCATTTAACGGGGTAATGCTTT
This sequence comes from Bacteroidia bacterium, assembly GCA_030537295.1. Lineage (GTDB taxonomy): Bacteria > Bacteroidota > Bacteroidia > Bacteroidales > F082 > Limimorpha. Next base: position 11,429 of record JAUNNU010000009.1, on the reverse strand, counting down.
ACGCGGAAAAGGGACGTGTAGTGTTGGAGAAGTCGTATGGCGTCAGCAATTTGAGGACACAGAAAGGACAACTGAAAAATGACGACGTCTTCCAGCTCAGTTCGGTCTCGAAGATGTTCACCGCCGAGGCGATAATGATACTTCACAACCGCGGACTTATTGACTATGATGCTGACATTCAGACATATATCCCGGAATTTCCGTACGAAGGGATCACGACGAGGATGCTTCTGACACATCGTTCCGGGCTTTCCCGTTATGAGTCGCTCGCCGATGAGCACTGGCCTGACAAAAGAAAATTTTTCACCAACGACGACCTGGTTGAATATTATGTGAAATACAAGCCGGACCCTTACACCACTCCTGACCGCACTTTCCATTACTGCAACGTAAACTACGCCTTGCTTGCCAATTTGGTTGAACGCGTCACGGGAACGAGTTTCGTTGACTTCATGCAGCACGAGATTTTTGATGTCATCGGGATGAAAAAATCCTTCATTTATGATGCGCCGAAAGACGAGGACATGCCTACATATCTGCCATACGAGTGCGTGCAGGGATATTACCTCGGCCGCCGCCGTCCGCGTCAGGCGGAGAACGAATACCTCAACGGGGTGAAAGGCGACAAGATAATGTTTTCAAACGTCGAAGACATGTACAGGTTCTGGATCGCCGTTGACTATGGCCTGCTGGTTCCTGACAGCATTCAGGCCGAGGCGTTCAAGCCTGGCAGCCCGATTCGCAAAAAGAAACAAGACAACTACGGCTTCGGCTGGCGAATGACATACAAACACCCCGACTGCGTTTATCATTTCGGATGGTGGAAAGGCTATCGCTCGTTCTACATGCGCAACAACAAGGAAGACCGCGTTTTAATCGTCTTGACAAATACCGACAGAGGCCCTAACGCCGATGAATTCTGGAAGTTGCTGGAAGACAACACTTCATCGTTGGCGCCATCCTCAACCAACATCCACTACATAGAATACGAGGAAGGCTTGAGATTCCCGTACTCGTCATATCTCCTCAGAGAATAAACGGGTCATTTGTCGGTGAGTTTGTAACCGACCCCGTGAACATTTTCGATGTTGACATTCGGGTCATCGCCGAGTATGTTCCTCAAACGCCCGACATAGACATCCATGTTCCGCGCACTGAAATAGTTGTCCTCTTTCCATACAACTTTCAAGGCAACCGGGCGTTCCACCACATGCCCTTTGTTCTCACAGAACAGATGCAGAAGATCCAACTCCTTGGTTGTCAACTTGTATTCCTTGTCATTACGAGTCAGCCTGTGCCTCACGGTGTCAAGCTGATAAGAACCGATCCTAAAGAAATGCTGGCTTTTCGTCCCGATTCTTGTCCTTTTCCAGATGGCTTCGATACGCAGAAGAAGCTCTTCCATGTTGAATGGTTTTGTGATGTAATCGTCGGCACCTATTTCAAAACCGCGGAGAATATCAGACCGAAGCGATTTTCCTGTCAAGAAAACAATTGGAATTTCCTTGTCAGATGCGCGTACAAACTTTGCAAATTCAAAGCCGTCAATCCCTGACATTACTACATCCGTGATTATCAAGTCAAAAACGTCATTCTCAAAAAAATCCTTTGCGGTGATGCCATCGTGACATAGGACACTCGAAAAACCATGCGAAGCCAAAAAAGACTTCAAGATTGTCCCAAGACATTTGTCGTCTTCAACAATCAAAATTCGTAATGACTTTTTCATATACTGAAGTTTTTGTTATACAATAACAGGCAGTGTTATCGAGAAAACCGAGCCTCTGCCTTCTTTACTCTCAACCGAAATTGTTCCATTAATCCGATGTAGGTTTCTCTTCAAGAAATACAATCCAACACCCGTGTCCGACAGGCTCTCATCCGAATGAGTTCCATCACCGCAAAAAACTCCCTCAAAAATAGATTTCAATCTGGCATCAGCGATTCCAATGCCGTTGTCGGAAAAACTTATACGAATTTTATCACCAATATTGGAAGTGGAAATATTGATTTTCAAAGGACGTTCAGACCTATATTTTCTGGCGTTTTCAATCAATTCCCTGAAAGCAGATTCTATATATTCCGCATTCCCTTTCACTTTGTGCCGCGACGCCATCAGATATAATCCAAATTCATTGAAATCAACACTTCTCACAACATTTTCGAGAATTTCATTTATGTCACAATATTGATTTATGTTTATATCGAAGTAATTGTCTTTCAAAGAATTAATTGTTTTTGTAATGAGATTTTTCATCCGAAAACACTCATTTATTATCATAGTCAAATACGACTCTTTGGCTTCATTATCAATATTTTGCGTTCTGATTATATCTGCGGCAAGCATAACCGTCGTCAGCGGACTTTTCAATTCATGAAAAGCATTGGTCACATATTCAAATCTTTCGTCCTCCATAGTCACGTTACTAATTGATGCCACAAAGATAAAAATTAAATTCTTATGCAATAGCAAAATAATTGTAAAAAACTACATTTTTTATTGTTTTTTACATTTTTTTCATTATAAAACAAAAAATCTTAAAAAAATTAACTTTAGTTCAAAATAATGTTGTATTTTTGCGGTGCGAAACAACGTTCATCCATAGTTCTCTTGAGAGCTAACGTTGTTCGTAAAGGTTTCATAAATTTTGGTTTTTGGTTCTGGAGACCTCCCACGCTCAATGGGGGGTCTCTTTTTTATGGATTTTTTACATCTTCAGATTCAAATATTTTTTGTATTTTCGCAAAAATTTAAACCTATTGCATTATGACAGACATTAAAGTTGAATTAGGACAAATCAAAAATTTTGTATCTGACAATCAAATAGATACATACAATAAAAAAGTCAACGACACATTCAGGACAATTTACGGCCGCACGGGTGCCGGCAATGATTTTCTCGGCTGGGTCGATCTTCCGTCAAGCATCACCGCTGAATTCATGGCCGACATAAAAAACAAGGCTGAAGAATTGCGGAAAAAGTCGGAGGTTTTCGTTGTCATCGGCATTGGCGGTTCGTATCTCGGGGCGAGGGCTGTCATCGAGGCACTCGTGAATCATTTCTCAAATCTCGTCAAAACCGATTCGCCGAAAGTGATTTTCGCAGGTCACACGATGAGCGAGGATTACATGGCCGACCTTCTGAAACTCCTTGACAGCAAAGACTATTCGATGACGGTGATATCGAAATCCGGGACGACGACCGAGCCTGCCGTGGCGTTCCGCATCCTGAAAAACCACATCGAAAAGAAATACGGAAAAGAAGAAGCCCGCAAACGTATCGTCGCCATCACCGACAAGGCGAAAGGCGCGCTCAAGGTGCTGGCCGACAACGAAGGTTACAAGACATACGTCGTGCCTGACAACGTGGGCGGTCGTTATTCAGTGCTGACCCCTGTCGGTCTCCTTCCAATCGCCGTCGCCGGCATCGACATCGAGAAACTCGTAGGCGGCGCACAACTCATGGAAAGATATTGCATTGAGAATCAAAATGAAAGCAACGTGGCCGCAAAATATGCGGTGACGCGTCAGGCACTGTATCACCTCGGAAAGACAAACGAGATCCTTGTTAACTACGAGCCTCGTCTGCAATATTTCAGTGAATGGTGGAAGCAGCTCTACGGCGAGAGCGAAGGCAAGGACGGGAAAGGCATCTTCCCCGCAAGTGTCACATTTACAACCGATTTGCATTCAATGGGACAATATATCCAGGAAGGTCTGCGCAACCTCATGGAGACCGTCATCTCTGTCGAGAACCCTGACAGCGACATCCGCATTCCTGAAGACGATGCCAACCTCGACCAGCTCAATTACATCGCCGGACGCCGTTTTTCAGAAGTCAACCTCACAGCGGAGAAGGCGACAATCCTTGCTCACGTCGATGGCGGCGTGCCGAACATCCGCATCGCAGTGCCGAGAATCGACGCCGGCATCATGGGGCAGCTCATTTATTTCTTCGAAATGGCTTGTGCATTAAGCGGTTACATGCTTGAAGTGAATCCGTTCAACCAACCGGGCGTGGAGGCTTACAAGAAGAACATGTTCGCGCTTCTCGGCAAGGCCGGATATGAAGAGCTGAGGGAGAAGTTGTTGGAGGAGAGATGAGAGATTAGAGATTATAGAAGTTCCAATGAATTTGAATTATAACGACATAGAGGTGATGGCGCCGGTGGGGTCTTACGAGGCCCTGTCGGCGGCAATCCAAGCGGGTGCGGGTTCGGTGTATTTCGGCATCGGCCGGCTGAACATGCGCTCAAAGTCAACGAAGAATTTCACTCTCGACGACCTCCATGTCATCTCCGAGATCTGTCACGAACATAACGTGAAGAGCTATGTCACCGTGAACACCGTCGTTTTCGACGAGGAAATTGACGAGATGCATGCACTTCTCGATGCGGTGAAGTCAAACGACATCTCTGCAATCATCGCCTCCGACCAAAGCGTGATTCAATATGCGAGGAGGATTGGTGTTGAAGTCCACATGTCAACGCAATGCAACATCACGAATCTTGAGGCGGTGAAATATTATTCGCAATTCGCCGACGTGATTGTCACCGCCCGCGAGTTGAACATCAATCAAGTAAAACACATAACCGAAGAGATTGAACGTCAACACATTACAGGACCGAAAGGCGAGTTGGTGAGAATAGAGACATTCTGTCACGGTGCGTTGTGCATGGCGGTTTCCGGGAAATGTTACCTGAGCCTTGACAACTTCGGGACGAGTGCCAACCGAGGTGCGTGCGTGCAGCCTTGCCGCCGCGGCTACGAAGTTACCGACCGTGACAAAGAAATTACCTTGGCGATTGAAAATGAATATATTATGTCGCCGAAAGACCTCTGCACGCTTCCGTTTTTAGACAGGCTTCTCGCCGCCGGCGTGAAGGTCCTGAAGATTGAAGGCCGCGGCCGCTCGCCGGAATACACCAAACTGACAGTCAGCGTCTATCGCGATGCCGTTGACGCAATACGTGACGGCTCGTTCACGGAGGAGAAAGTCGCCGCCTGGATGGAACGACTCCGCAGCGTGTATAACCGCGACTTCTGGGACGGTTACTACCTCGGCAGGAAAATGGGAGAATGGACAAAGAAATACGGATCGCAGGCGACAAAGACAAAACTCTTCGTCGGCACGATAACCAATTTCTTCGCGAAAATAAACGTGGCGGAAATCAGGATGGAGACTCACGAACTCAACGTCGGCGACGAGATAATGATCATCGGCCCGACAACAGGCGTTTATGAAGATACAATCAAGGAAATCCGTGTTGACCTCCAACCCGTTGAGAAAACCGTCAAAGGCGAACTGTGTTCCATTCCGGCACACGACATCGTCAGACGCGGCGATAAAGTTTACAAAATCGTTCCAGGACAAGAAGAAGACAATTAAACAAGATTTTTTTGATGCAACGTTTTAATTTACATACACATAGCACATATTCCGACGGAAAATGCCCGATGGAAGAAACCATTGAAGAAGCAATAAAACAAGGCCTTCACACACTCGGTTTCTCCGACCATTCCATGGTCCCGTTTGAAAGCAACGTGTCAATACAAAACGATAAAGTTGACGAATACGTCAGCCACCTAAAGGAATTGAAAACTCAATATTCCGACAAAATCACGATTCTGTCGTCAATGGAAATGGAGTTCATCCCCGACATCGTGACAAATTTTCAGAAAACGAAACACGACCTCGGCCTCGACTATCTCATTGGTTCCGTGCATCTTGTAGGAACCGACCCCAAACATCTCTGGTTCATCGACGGAAAAAACATCGAGCCATACGATGAAGGACTGCGTGACTATTTCGGAGGCGACATCCGCAAAGGCGTGCGTGCTTATTTCGACCAGGAAAACCTAATGATTGAGACGGAAAAATTCGACATCATCGGACATTTCGACAAGATAAAAATGAACGCACGCGGCCGTTACTTCCAAGAAGAGGAAAAATGGTACCGCGACATGGTTCTGGAAACGCTTGACCTGATAAAACAACACGATTTGATTGTGGAAATCAACACACGCGGACTTTACAAACAGCGTTACAACGGCTTTTATCCGGCGGAATGGCTACTTCCGCGGATGAAAGAATTGAATGTTCCCGTCGTCATTTCTTCTGACGCACATAAATATTTCGAGCTGACATATTATTTTAAAGAAGCTGAAGAAGCCTTGAAATCGGTCGGTTATAAAGAGACAATGTGTTTCAGAAACGGACAATGGGAAAGTGTTTCACTTGGTTAATAATAATTTATATTTTAATGGACACGATAAAAATAAACGCAATCATCCTGGCTCTCGCCATTCTTCCGGTCATCGCACTGATGATTTATGTCTATAAAAGCGACAAATACGAGAAGGAACCTATCGGAATGTTGATTAAAGCGTTCCTCCTTGGCGTGTTTTCAATTCCATTGGCATTATGTTGTGACGAAATCTTTGCGGAGATGTTACCTGGCAAAACCGTGTTTTTTGAGGCTTTTTTTCAAGCCGGAATCCCGGAGGAATTAGCGAAATGGGGGCTTTTCATGCTTGTAATCTGGAAAAACAAGAACTTCAACGAGTTTTTCGACGGCATCGTCTATGCAAGTTTCATCGGACTCGGATTCGCTTGTGTCGAGAACATTATGTATGTATTTGACAATGAGACATTTAGTTCGGCAATTCACACCGGCGTGATGAGAGCCTTGCTTTCAGTTCCTGGACATTTCCTCTTTGCCGTGATAATGGGCTACTATTTCGGCTTGGCGAAATTCAAAGAAAAAGGGAAATTCAAGTTCTTGATATTCAGCATTTTATTCCCAATTTTGGCACACGGACTATTTGATTACATGCTGATGCTTTCATCAGCTTTCGCCGAACAAAATGTTGAATGGTTGGGCTTGCTGCTCTACGTTTTATTCATTTATCTTGACATAAAACTGTGGAAAATATGCCTTAAACACATCAGGAACATGCAGGAAGAAAGCCGTATTGAACACAACAACGACATTTTCAAGAAAATTTTCGGATGATTTTGTATTTAAATTTTGATGATAATAATTAAATTATAAAAAAATGAAAAAAGTATTTTTAACTATCGCATTGATTATCGGCGTGTTATGCACAAGAGCCGATGAAGGTATGTGGCTTCCTTACAGCCTCAACAACCAAAGTTTGCAGGAGATGCAGCGATTGGGCTGCCAACTCACGGCAGAACAGATTTTCAACCTCAACCAGCCGAGCGTTAAAGACGCCATCGTTCAGTTTGGCGGCGGTTGCACCGGCGAACTCATTTCTCCTGAAGGACTTCTGCTCACGAACCATCACTGCGGACTGAGCTACGTCCAGAAACACGCCACCGTCGAACACGACTATCTCACCAACGGATTTTGGGCGAAGAGCAAGGAAGAAGAACTTCCTAACACCGGCCTCACAGTGTCGTTCCTCGCTTTCGTTGAAGACGTCACGGCAGCAGTCCTCGAAGGCGTGACCGACGAAACGACACGTAGCGAAATCATTGAGAAAAACATTGAGAAACTTTGCAAGGAACGCAAAGGCGAACGCGACGTTGAAGTGGAAATCGTCCCATTCTATTCTGGAAACCAATTCATTATGTTTGAATATGATGTTTATCGTGATGTCCGTCTCGTATGCTGCCCGCCCTGGGGCATCGGCAAATACGGCGCCGACACCGACAACTGGACATGGCCTCGTCATAAAGGCGACTTCAACATTTTCCGCGTCTATACCGACAAGGACGGCAAACCGGCAAAATACAGCAAAGACAACATCCCGATGAAGTCAAAATGGTTCTTACCCATTAATATAAAAGGTGTGAAACAGGGCGACTACGCAATGATTATGGGCTATCCGGGTTCAACCGACAGATATTCAACATCTTACACAGTGAGAAACATCATTGAATCGGAAGGTCCGGCTATCATCGACTGCCGCACCACGAAGCTCAACGAATACCGCAAACACATGGACGCCGACCAGGAAGTGTTCATCAAATACGCCTCAAAGCAGGCAAGCGTTTCAAATTACTGGAAATATTACATCGGTCAGGTGAAGCAATTGAAACGTAATCACGTGTATGAGAGACGTTTAGCCCAGGAAGAGGCATTCAACGAATGGGTTGCCGCCGACGCAGCACGTCAGGCTGAATACGGCGAAATGTGGAACGGCATCAAGCAGAAATGGGAGATTATGGATGACATTGAAAAGGCTTTCGTTTATCTCCGTGAAGCCGGCTGGAACGGCGGCGAGGCTATCGCTTTCTCACGCAGATTTATGAGAATCAATAAGTTGATAAACGAAAAAGGCTCTAAAGAAGATATTGCAAAATTGGCAGAAGGCCTGAAAGCTCAGGCCGAGACATTCTTCAAAGACTACGACATGCCTCTTGACCAAGACGTTACGGCGGCATTGCTCAACCTTTTCTATAAGGACATCAAGAAATACGTCCCCGCTATGGTCTCCGAACTCGGTGCAAAAAACGGCGGCGACTTCTCTGCCTGGACGGAATCGGCTTTTGCAAAGTCGGTGTTCACCGACAAGGCACGCCTTGAGAAATGGCTCGCGAATCCAAAGAGACTCGACAAAGACCCGATTTTCATGTTGGCGATGAGCTTCGTTGATGAATACAGCGATGTGGTGCTTCCGCTTTATTACGATGCGGCTCTCAAAGGCAACGCGGGCGAACGTCAGTACATGAAAGGCCTGATGGAAATGCAGACCGAGCGTAACTTCTACCCAGACGCGAACTTCACGATGCGTCTGACTTACGGCACCATCGAGCCTTACAAGGGTGCCGATGCTGTCAACTACAACTATTACACGACCATGGACGGAGTGATGGCGAAATACGTTCCGGGCAACTGGGAGTTCGACATCCCACAAGACGTCCGTGACCTTTACGCGGCCCGCGACTACGGCCGTTACGCCGATGAAAACGGCGACCTCGTCGTCAACTTCATAACAACCAACGACATAACCGGCGGCAACTCCGGCAGCCCCGTCATCAACGGCAAAGGCGAACTCATCGGTCTGGCCTTCGACGGAAACTGGGAGGCGATGAGCGGCGACATCATGTTCGAGCAAAAAGTGCAACGCACCATCTGCATGGACGCACGCTACCTCCTCTGGTGCCTCGAAAAAGTCGGCAAAGTCCAAAATATCATTGACGAATTGGTGATTGTTGAATAATAATAACCAATTTGAAATTTCTGATGAGAAAATTGCTATTATTAACAATATTATTAGTTTCCGCCATCACCAAAATCATGGCGGAAACTATTCCATTCCTTGATTATCAATTAAATAACGAGGACATCGCCGATACCACCAAACACTCCGGCAAGTCGGGGTGGAGTCTTGGTATCTTGCCGTCGTTGGCATACGATGCCGACAACGGATTTACATTCGGCGTTCTCGCAAATATTTTTGACTATGGGAATGGCAAGGATTATCCAAACTATCGTCAGAGATACAATGTAAAAACAACATATTCAACAAAAAAAACAGGGACATTACGTCTGTATTACGACTCCAATTGTGCAATAAAAAATCATAAAATCGCAATAGATTTGTCATATATCACAGACCCGGCAAGCGATTTTTACGGTTTTAATGGAAACCAAAGTGTTTTCAACAAAGAGTGGATTGACCCCGAGTCATCAGACTACGTGACACGTTCTTTTTATATGCGTAAAACGAATATTTTTCGTATATCATTTGATATCAATGGCTTAATCGTTGGCAATTGGAATTGTAATGCTGGTGTCGGCGTTCTGAATATTTCAGAAAATCGTGTCAATGACGGTTTTTTCAAAAATTCATACGACACCGTTCCCGACCTCATCGAACTTTATTGGCAGTGGGACATCATCAGTGAAGCGGAAAAAAATGGCGGTTGTCATCCCTTCATTCACGGTGGTTTTGTTTATGACGACCGTCCTTGCCGTGTCAATCCTCCCAAAGGAATTTATGCCGACCTGTTTTTAACATATTACGCAGCCTTTGGCAAACTTAAAGATTATAACAATGTCGTCTTGAATTTCAATTTCATGCATTATGTCACCATAGTGAATAATTATCTTATTTTTGCATATCATATTGGTGGTCAGAATGTTATAATGGGAAAATCGCCTTATTATCTTCAAAATTATGAAAATAAACTGTTTATTGACAAGGACAGATATTATGGTCTTGGCGGCGGTACGACATTGAGAGGTGTGCTGCGAAGCAAAATATGGGTGCCAGGTTTCGCTTACGCAAATATCGAGTTCAGAACTGTTTTCTGGAACTTCAAATTGTTTAATCAATATTTCAGTTTGGGAGCGAATCTGTTTTTAGATGCAGGTGTCGCCACCCAAAAATATAACACAAATGAAAGAGAAGTCAAAGCTGCTTTCGCCGCACAACAGGCTGATTCTCAATCTTGGTTGGCAGAAAGTGGCAAGACTATTGATGATTTTTTCGACTTTGACGCAGATTTGTACAGACCACATTTCAGTGCAGGTTTGGGTATAAAAATAGCCATGAATCACAATTTTGTGCTTTCAGGGGAATGGGGCGCACCATTCAACGAGCAAGATTGCAAGTCGATGGCAAATTTCTACCTTGACCTTGGGTATCTTTTTTGAAATTGCTTTATGAAAATAAGAGACATTTTACATAAGAAAAAAACGTTTTCGTTTGAGGTTTTCCCTCCGAACCCGCAGACTGTTGACATCAACAACATTTACGGAACAATCGATGCTCTTCAGCAGTATCATCCTGATTTCGTGAGTGTTACGTTTAAATCGACAGGCGACTTCGCACAGAACACCATCAATTTGGCGAGTTATATCAAGAAAAACACCGCCGCCGAGCCGTTGGTGCATCTCACCTGCGGCGCACTTGATGAAAACGATGTGGATAACATCGCTCAAGTTCTTAATAATGAAGGACTTGAAAACATCCTCGCTCTTCGCGGCGACCGTCCCGCTGACTTCAACGGCGACTATCTGAAACATTTTCAGCACGCCTCCGAACTGATGGGACATCTGAAATCGAAATACAATTTCTGCCTTGGCGGAGCGTGTTATCCGGAAGGTCACATTGAGTGTTCGAGCCTTTACGAAGACCTTGAAAACATGAAAATAAAACAGGACATGGGCGCGGAATTCTTTGTAACTCAATTGTTCTACGATAACAACTATTACTATCGCTTGATGCGTGCCGCAAAGAAAATCGGTATCACGGTTTCGATAATCCCCGGCATCATGCCGCTCACCTCGACCAAAATGTTCAACAAAATCATGAACATGGCCGGTGCGAGCATCCCGTTTGAGATGCGTGTGCTTTTCGACAAGTTCCAGAACGACAGGCTCGCAATGTACGAAATCGGCATTGCCTACAGCGTGAACCAGATTCTCGAGCTTCTTGCCAACGACGCCGA
>JAUNNU010000212.1 GCA_030537295.1 Bacteroidia bacterium | reverse complement strand
ACTAACAAAATAGACAGAGAAATAACGACCGTTTTTTGGATATTTTTCACAAAAAATGTTGTTTTTTTCGATTTGTCATGCTATATTCCTGTCTTTGACAGCAAATTAAAGAAAAAAGTCTCGGAAGCCGCTTGTAGAGCGGGTTTCGGGACTTTTTGTTGGTTTTACGATAGCACGTTACACTATCTATTTTTTAGTCTGAGAGCAAATATTTCTCATCTTTGCTATAGGAACGATCTGTTTGGAGGTGCAGAAACCAAATGCTTCATGAAGTGCATCAGTGAGTTCTGTTCTAGTGTAGACTGGCTGGTATCCCTTACCCTCATATTTCATGAAATCCATTTCCTGCAAAGTTGACAGGATCTGGTCAATGGTATACTTGTTGTCTAACTTATTTTCTAAATATCTGTAGACAATAAGTGAAATGAAACATGTCATGAAGTGAGCAAGAATTCTGTCCTGTCGGTTCAGATATACAGGACGTGCTTCAAAATCAGTTTTCATTATACGAAAGCATTCTTCGATTTCCCAGCGACGCTTATTCGATTTGACGATACTGCTTATACTGTCATCGAGGTTTGTACATACGGCATAAAAACCATCATACATTTCTTCATTTTCAATCACTGTCTGGTCAATGTAACTGACAGACTTATCAGCAACTTCTCCATCTTTTGTAGCATGATCAGTTTTTATAAAACGCTTCGGATCATTCTGCTTTTTCTTGTTTATTGTCTTTTCTCCGGATTCAATAATCCTCTGCGCACGTTCAATCTGGCCTGCTCTTACATGACGCTGGTAATTTCGGTATTTAATAGAGTAGGATACTATGAGCTTTTGTTCGATGATCTGCTTTTTATCGCCGCTATCTGTGTGAACAATCCCTTCTTCTTTGATCCATCTTGTTTTATAGAAGATTTTATCTTTGTCTTTTTCATCATCCAGCTCAGAAAGTTTATATTTCGTCTTTGAATTGCTGTCATCAAGCGACCACCCATCATCAGCCAGACACCATTCCTGCAGATGCTTTTTGAGCGTCTTTATTGGTTGGGTTGTGATGTAACCACGCAGGCCATCTTCCTGATCGTAGGAATTGAATACCCGGTTGGTTGCAGATGAAAGCCCGGCATCTGTACAGACAATAAACTTAGACATATCAAAGCTTTCCAGCATCTTCTTTTCCAAAGGGATCATGGTTGTCTGCTCATTTCTGTTTCCGGGATAGATACAGAAAGAAATAGGGATACCATCCATATCCATAAATAACCCCATTCCAACAATCGGCAGAGGACGATTTTCTTTACTTTTTCCGAATTGTTTGTCATCCTCAGCAGAATCAATCTCGAAATAGAAGTTTGTGCAGTCATAATAGATTACCTGTGTATTTCGCTTCTGTATGGCTGAACTGTTTTTGAAAAGACGACTTTGAATGTAATCAGTTTCTTCGGCCAAGACAGATAAGGCACGATAAATATCATGCAATTCAAAAGAAGGCTGTTCAATAAAACGTTTTGATTCTTCATAACTGTTCTTTTTGGAAGAGGGATAAAGAATTCTTGTATAAACCAGCCGGGAGAGTATGTCATTGAGATTATACTCAAAAGAATGCCTACTGGAGATTGCACGGCAAATCTTGTGCAGTCCTAGGTCATAATAGATGTCCTGAAGAAATAGATAACCACCATTAAAACGACGCTGTTCATTCAGAACAAGATCCGTACCGGAACATAGTTCGATATTAAACTTTGCAGCATCCTCTTTTTCAGCCTCATTCATGAGACGAACCTGTTCTTTCGCCCATGCTTTTGCATCAGATACTCCATATTTTTCGCAAATCTGTTTTTCTGAACCAAAAGACTTTACTATCTGTGTTTTGTTCTTTCCATTAATCCTAACTGTCTTAACTGCTCTGTATGTAGTTGAATATTTGCTTGTTGTCCATCCTAGTCTCATAAGTTACCTCCCATCTCTATTATAGTGGAATGGAGTGGAACGTGCAAGTAAAATTTTAGAAATTGACAAAAAAATAAAGCATTTATCATGCTTCTAAGATGGTTATTAATTA
>JAUNNU010000105.1 GCA_030537295.1 Bacteroidia bacterium | reverse complement strand
CATTGAAAATGAAGGTGCTAACTACATCTGGCTGACGGCGATGCTACCCGAATACATGGAGCAGCTCAACGAGGATTACAGGATTTTCTACGATGTCTATTACGGCGACGAGCTTGAACTGAAAACGATGGTCCGTTCAAATCCGGGTTTGATGTTGATAGATAACGGTTTGATTGTCAATAAATGGGCGAAAATCGACTTTCCCATTAATAAACAATGAACTTTATAGTTTTTAACTTTCAATAAAGTGCCAGCCTACATCGTCAGAAAACTCTTTTACGGCATCCTCGTCCTGTGGGGCGTGGCGACGTTGGTGTTTTTTCTGTTCACGATAGTGCCCGGCGACCCTGTGCGCATGATGCTCGGACAACGCGCCGATGAGAAAGACGTGCAGGCTATCCGTGAGGAACTTGGACTGAACCAAAGCGTCGGGAAACAATATCTCGATTATCTCAACGACCTGTCTTTCATCTCGTTTTATAAGATTAAAGGTGAAGACGCACCGCAGCTCGCCTCAAATCAAAATCGCATTTCAACGGGCTTGAAAATCATGACGATAGGGGAGACCGCCGTTGTTTTGAAAACGCCGTATCTGCGTTATTCGTATCAGAGCAAACGGCCTGTCGGGACGATACTTTCGGAGGCGTTCCCGAACACTTTGATTCTCGCTTTCGTCTCGATAACATTCGCTTTCATCATCGGCGTACTGCTCGGTGTTCTCACCGCCATCGTGAACTCGAATTTTTTGAACAGGCTGACGTTGTTTGTCACCACGATAGGGATGTCGCTGCCGTCGTTTTTCGCGGCTATTCTCATCGCGTGGCTGCTCGGCTTCGTGCTTCACGACGTGACGGGGCTTGAGATGACAGGCAGCCTTTTCTCTGTCGATGACTACGGCAACGGCTCGTATCTCGACTTGAAAAACCTGATTCTTCCGGCGTTGACGCTCGGTCTGCGTCCGCTTGCGGTGATAACCGAACTCACGCGCACCACGCTTCTCGACGTGATGTCGATGGATTACATCCGCACCGCAAAGGCCAAAGGCTTGAAGAAATGGCGTGTCATCGGCGTTCACGCACTCAGGAACGCGATGACGCCGGTGGTGACAGCCGTCTCGGGCTGGTTCGCGTCGCTGCTGGCCGGTGCCGTCTTCGTTGAATACGTCTTCGACTGGAAAGGCATCGGCGTCGTCATCGTTGACGCCCTCGACAAGTTCGACTTCCCCGTCATCATGGGCGCGGTATTATTAATAGGTGTGATGCTCATTGTGATAAACATCATCGTTGACATCATCTACGGGGTGCTCGATCCGAGGGTGAGAGTCAGATGATATGTTGTCATGGTCATCAAAAAAATATTCTGAAAATTTTTTAATCTTAATATTATTTGTTTATCTTTGCCGCAATTATTAATTAATTGATTATTCATCTTTAAAAATAAAAAATATGAAAAGAAACAAAATAGTCGCAGGTAACTGGAAAATGAACCTCGATTTCGATGAGGCACAGATGCTTATCGAAGACCTTGAAAACCTTTTGGATGAAAAACAACCGTCGTGCGAAGTGATAATATGCCCGCCGTTCCCGTATCTCGAACTTGCAACCGACGAGGCCGCCGAACACGAACTCTTCGAAGTAGGGGCGCAGAACGTATCTGCCTTTGACTCAGGTGCTTACACCGGCGAAGTCTCCGCCAAGATGCTCGATTCTATTGGCGTCAGCTGCTGCATCATCGGTCACAGCGAACGACGCAAGTACTTCAACGAAGACAATGCGACGCTCGCACAGAAAGTCAATCAGGCGTTGAAATACGAGATCGTGCCGATTTTCTGCGTCGGCGAAGTCCTCGAAGAAAGAGAGAAAGGCATACATTTCGATGTCATCCGCAAGCAGGTTGAGGAAGGTCTCTTCCATCTCGATGCCGGTGACTTTGAAAACGTCGTCATCGCCTACGAACCCGTTTGGGCCATCGGGACGGGCAAGACCGCGACACCGGCGCAGGCACAGGAAGTCCACGCCTTCATCCGCGGCTTGGTGAAAGAGAAATATGGCGAAGACCTTGCAAACCAATTACATATCCTCTACGGCGGCAGCTGCAACGCAAAGAACGCCACCGAACTCTTCGCACAGCCTGACGTTGACGGCGGACTCATCGGCGGCGCGTCACTCAAAGCCGAAGACTTCGCAAGCATCTGCGAACAGGCCTCAAACTAACTTATAATGAATTATTTAGCCTATACATTCTCGAACCCAAGCAACGAGAACCTTAAAGACATGCTCATGGAGCTGCTCGGAGAAATCGGCTTCGACAGCTTCATGGACATCGATGACGGCTTCACAGCGTATTGCACTGAACCGGCGTTCGACATGGAAGCTCTCAACGGACTTCTCCAGATGGAACAATTCGCTGACGTTCAGGTCGTTAACAAGGAACTCATCCCCGACCAGGACTGGAACGCCACTTGGGAGGCGTCGTACGAACCGGCTATAATCGACGAGACATGCCGCATCCGCGCACCGTTCCACGAGCCGGACAGCAGCTACAAATACGACCTCTGCATCGAACCGAAAATGTCGTTCGGAACAGCGCATCATGAGACTACGTCACAGATTATCAAGCTCATGCTCACCGAAGACTTCAAAGGAAAAGACGTCCTCGACATGGGCTCCGGCACAGGCGTCCTCGCCATCCTCGCAAAGAAACTCGGCTCGGCAACGACAGTCGCCATCGACAACGACGAATGGGCCTACCGCAACGCCCTCGATAACATCAAGATGAATGATGAAAACGAGATCATCGTTGAACTCGGTGACGCCAATTCGTTGAACAACAGACAATTCGACATCATAATTGCAAATATCAACAGAAATATCCTTCTCCGCGATATGAAGGAATACGTGAAATGCCTGAAAAAAGACGGAAAGATTTTCTTCAGCGGATTTTATGAATCAGATTTGGTTTTGATAAGAAAAGAAGCCGAACGCCTCGGACTTTCATATCTCAATCATGTCAAGAAAAACGAATGGACGGCGGCGGTGTTTATTAACAAATAATTGATTTATAATTCATTGGAAAATATTCGCAAAACGATAAATAAAACAAGGTTGATGGGATTATTAATCCTGTCAGCACTTGTTTTGTTGTCAAATGTGTCGTTCTCCCAAGAGAAATTCAAGTTCACATACGAATCCGGAGCTTTCATTGGCGAAGTGCAAGATTTGATGCAACATTCTGCAAATAAGATAGTTGCAAGAGATTCCGAACAGTTTATGCCTGCCTTGGTCGAGAGATGGAACGTCGGACGTTTCGACAAAAACGCAAAAGACAACATCAAGGAAATTACGCAGAGGATGTCGGATGAAAATCTTGTCAACGACTTGGTTTTTCTCAATTTTTATTATGTTGTCAATGAGCTGGCTTTCTCCACGCTTGATGATAAAAGCATCTCTAACTTTTTGATTTACAGCAATAAACTGTATCAGGAAAAAGGCAAGGCTGTCTTTAAGGAGCATGTAAAATACTCAAAGGAGTTTTTCGGGAAAAATGTTCTGAATACGGTTTCCAATATGAAATGGTACTTGCGGTGTGAAAGATACAAGCTGCCAAGCGACTCGGATTTTGTTGTCGAAATCGAAAACGGCTCGATAGTCTGTGCTTCTCGGCAAGACAGCATCGTGGTCAAACAGACAAATGGCGTTTTCAGAAAAAACGAGATGACGTTTTCCGGAAAAGGCGGTGTCACGACATGGCAGAGGTTTAAATTGGATGAAGACCGTGTCTTTGCAAAACTTTCAAGTTATTCGATTGATTTAAAGACTGTTGAGGTCTCTGCCGATTCGGCTTTGCTTTACAATAAGAACCTTTTCGACGAGCCTTTGCTTGGCTGTTTTAACGACAAGTCATTCGCAAACAGGCAGAACGCAAAAGACAGGTATCCTTCATTTGTGTCGTATAAAGACGGCTGTGACGTGACTGATATGTTCAAAGACATCGTGCTGCGCGGCGTTTTCGGAATGAGAGGCGCGGAGTTTTGCATTTCCGGGAAAAAGAACTCCCACGCCGTGATGTCAGTCATGAAAAATAATGACACTGTCGCTAAAATCGAAACCAAGTCATTCATTATCAAAGATAAAAGACTCGTTTCTGATGGCGTTCTCATGAGGATTTTGCTTGAAAACGACTCCATTTACCATAACGGTGTCGCAATGCAGTACGATAACAATTCAAGGGAGTTTGTCTTTTACAATGCGGAGAAATTAGCGAGATTCGCGCCGTTTTTCGATTCGTATCACAAAATAAACATCTATTCTGATGCGATGTTCTGGAATGTTGACGAGAATTTCCTGAGGTTCAAAAAAATCATGCCGCATATCAAGGAAAGCAAGGCTTTTTTCAGGTCGTATCGGTATTTCAGATACGCCGAATGGGAGCGTCTTAGAGGCATGGATGATTATAACCCATTGAATATCATTGGTGAATATATGGGTAAATATAAGACCAACGTGCTTGACATAAGTCTGCTCGCCGCCTATTTCAAAAGAGATGAACAGCAGGTGATTTCGTCAATCCTGCAACTTGAAGAACAAGGATATCTGACCTACGATGCCGAAAACAAAGTGGCTTATCCTAACGAGAGAATGTATCACGCTTTGGATGTGCTGATGACAAACGCCGACTACGATATCATTAAGATTGAATCGGTTACGAAAGATGACCAGCCGAATATGGAACTTGACATATCTTCTTTTGATTTGATTGTAAACGGAGTGACGCAGATTGTTTTGAGTAATGCGAAGAATGTCAACATCATTCCGAATGACAATAGAATTGTTGTTAAAAAAGGTCTTGACATTGACTTTTCAGGCATGATGATGGCGGGCTTGTTTGAATTTTACACGCACGACGGCACTTTCAATTACAATAAATTTGCGATAGATCTGCCGAATGTGGATTCCATGGCGTTTTATGTGAAGAAAAGAGGCCGGGAAATGACCGGGACCATGCTTGATTATGCGAGGGTTAAGAACGTCATAACCGATGTGTCAGGAGTCGTTTATGTTGACAAGACAAATAACATGTCCGGCAAGGATGACAACTCTGAATATCCGATTTTTGATTGCCAGAAGGAATCGCATGTCGAATTCCGTGATTCCCGATTCGTGCTGGAACCGTTTGTGGTTGACAGCCTTTTCACTTTCAGCACCGAAAACTTCAATCTTGAAGGATATTTCACCTCTGATGTTTTCCCTGATTTTGATGAGAGACTTCGTGTTATGGATGACTATTCGCTTGGTTTTGAACATTATACAGGAGAAGAAGGAATCGCAATGTTTGATGGAACATCGAAATTCCATAACATGATTCATGTTTCCGATGGGGAATTTTATGGCAATGGAACGGTTGATTACATGACATCTTTCGTTGAGTCGGATCACATCGATTTCTTCAGCGATTCGTTGCATTGCGCCAAGGGTAAATTTGAGATGCTCGCAGTTGATGATGCGAATCTGTCGTATCCTTATGCGGCTATCGATGTGGCTGACGTTAAGATGTCATCAAGGGATAATAAGATGTATATCAATACTTTAAATCAGAAGATGTCAATTTATGAAAATTCGACGTTCAGAGGATTGGCCTGCCTTCAGCCTACGGGATTCACCGGCAATGGCGTGTTCAATTTTGATGCGGCGACAGTGAAGTCTGATGATTTCAAATTTGAGAATACAAGATTTGAAGCTGATGCGGAAATGCTGACGGTGAAGGACGATACAGGTGCTGATGCGTTCATCGTCACAAATTATTGGATTTCAGTTGATTTTGCCGAGCAAATCGGAAAGTTCAGGAAAATTGACGAGACAAGCAGAATCACTTTCCCGCAAAACGAATTTTATTGCAACATCGATAATGCCGAATGGAAAATTGATGACGCAACTATCACAATGTCAGGTGATTACAATGGAAATTTGGTCTCATTGAACCCGAAGCAGGATATGTTGACTTTCAACACGTCAGATGTTTATTTCGACATAGATGGCGGAATGATCGCCACCCGTAATGTGGATACAATCATGCTTGCCGATGCTGCTGTGGTGATTCCTGACGGAATTGTGAATGTCGGCAGGAAAGCCGCTGTCCAACCCATCACCAATTCGGTTATCATCGCCGATACTTCGTATAAGTTGCACAGATTCTATGATGCTGAAGTCGAAATCAAAGGCAAAAATGACTTTTTGGCAAGCGGAAAACTTGATTTCTATGACCATGATAAAAATCTGACGACATTGAATTTCAATAAGATATATGTGGATTCAAACGGAAAGACAAGAGCTACGTGTGTCGTCGATGAATATGACAATTTCCTTGTCGGGAACGATATGCTTTACAAGGGAGAGGTTAAGGCTGAATCAACAAGGGTCAATCTTGAATTTGACGGTTACTTCATGTTGATAAATCAGTGTATCAGTGATTTCCAGTGGTTTAAGTCGGATGTGATATTTGACCCGGACAATATTGTGATACCGCTGAACGATGAGAATTTCGCTTACAACAGCGGCATGTTCTACGACACAATAAACAGAGAGTTTTTTGTCGGTTTCCTGTCAAACAACGCTGTTTATCAACCACATAAGGCTGCTTTGCAAATCAAAGGCGAGTTGTCATACGACTCGTGGAACAGATGTTATAAGACATCGGAACTTTCGCTTCAGACCGACAATTGCATAATAACAGGTGAAGGAAACATCGATCTCGGATTCATCGACCAGTTCGTGCAGTTTAATTCTGATGGCAAATTCGTCAACGACATTTCAAAAGACGAGATAATACTTGAGACAACATCATCGCTTGATTTCATTTTTGATGACGCCCTTCTCGAATACATGGCACGAATCATGCGCCAACATGCCGACACTTTGAAAAACAGGCCTGTAAAAGATAAGCACAGCATTGTCATTGAAAATCTGAAGATGAAGTGGTTTAACAGTCTGCACTGTTTCATCAATGTGACTCCAATCCATTTGAAGAGTGTCTTGAAAACTTCAGTCGATATGATAGTGGACGGCAATATCTTGCTGAATTACAATGATGAACCATCGCTAGCTCTGTATATGAGATGTTCGGAGGACAAATGGTTTTTCTTCTGCTATCAGGATGGCTTGCTGACATCGGTTTCTTCAGATAACGACTATATCAATCATTTACAAGATGTTAAGGAAAAACAACGTCACTTCATAAACAAGAATACAGGCGAGGAATTTGAGTATTCTATCGGAACTTTTGAGGAAGTGAGCAAATTCCTTCAAATAGTTGGTTATCTTAAAGGAAATCAATAGACGAAAAAATTTTTTATTTTTTGCTCTCAATTGGATTAAAAGTTGTAATTTAGCACCTCGAAAAAAATAGGAATTATGAAGTTTATATTATCGAGTTTAAAACTCTTAAAAGCTGTTCAAGCACTCAGTGGCGTTATCAATTCAAGCAACACATTGCCGATTCTTGATGACTTTTTGTTCGATATTTCTGACGACAAATTATGTATCACAGCGTCGGATCTCGAAACGACAATGACGGTTTCCATTCAGCCTGACATGGTTGAAGGTTCAGGAAAAGTCACTATTCCGGCACGTCTCCTCATCGATGTGATGAAGAATTTCCCTGACATCCCTGTCTCGTTCAATATCGACGAAACGACAATGGCGATTGAACTCACCACGGGTGAAGGCCGTTATAAAATGGTCGGTCACAAGAGCGATGAGTTCCCGCAAGTTCCGGTTTTGGCCGAACCGATGGTTTGGGAGATTCCGGCGGACGTCATCGCCTGTGGTTTCGAAAAGACGATTTTCGCGACAGGAAACGACGAAATCCGTCCTATCATGACAGGTGTTTTGATGCAGATGACAGAAAATTGCCTCACTTTTGTCGCGACGGACGCTCACAAGCTCGTGCGTTACAGAAGAATGGATGTCAAATCCGATGTCATCGCGTCATTCATCATGCCGAAGAAACCAATAAACCAGCTGAAGAATATCCTTGCTTCAAAGGCTGACGAACCGGTCCGCATTGAGTTCAACAAGACAAACGCAGCGTTCACTTTCGGCGAATATAATCTCGTATGCCGCTTGATCGAAGGCCGTTATCCGAATTACGAAGCTGTCATTCCGGCAACGAATCCGAATAAGTTAATCATTGACAGACAATTGATTAATTCGGCGATCAAACGTGTCGCAATCTTCTCGAGCAAGGCGACACATCAGGTTCGTTTCAAAATAAGCGGTCAGGAATTGACACTCACAGCCGAAGACCTTGACTATTCAAACGAAGCGAAGGAACGTCTTACCTGCAACTACACGGGCGAAGACATGGAGATCGGTTTCAGTTCGAAATTCTTCCAGGAGATGCTTGCAAATATGAGCCAGACCGAGATTCAGATAGCGATGTCCGCTCCAAACCGCGCTGGCATCATCACTCCGGTTGACAACCAGAATGCCGATGAAGACATCCTGATGCTCCTCATGCCGGTCATGTTGAATTAATATTTAAAATTTCAATAAGTCGCTTGCAATGAAAAAGGACACCGCAAGGTGTCCTTTTCTTTTAACTTTCGTCTTTTAACCTAATTTCGGTCCGGCTTCCACCAATGCTTTACCGGCATCGTTTGTGGTGAACTTGCCGAAGTTCTTTATGAATCTTCCGGCGAGGTCTTCGGCTTTCTTGTTCCAGTCTTCGACGTTTGCGTAGGTGTCGCGAGGGTCGAGGATTTTCGGGTCAACGCCCGGCAACGCTGTAGGGACTTCGAAATCGAAATAAGGGATTTTCTTTGTCGGGGCTTTCTCTATTGAGCCGTCCAGGATGGCGTCGATGATGCCGCGTGTGTCGCGGATGCTGATACGTTTGCCGGTGCCGTTCCAGCCTGTGTTCACGAGATAAGCCTTGGCGTTGCTCTTCTCCATGCGTTTCACGAGTTCCTCAGCATATTTCGTCGGATGCAGTTCGAGGAACGCCTGTCCGAAGCATGCGCTGAAGGTAGGTGTCGGCTCGGTGATGCCGCGTTCGGTGCCCGCCAATTTCGCGGTGAAGCCGCTCAGGAAGTAATATTTGCACTGTTCCGGTGTCAGTATCGAAACAGGAGGAAGCACTCCGAAAGCGTCCGCCGAGAGGAAGATGACGTTCTTTGCCGTCGGGCCAGCCGAGACAGGGCGCACGTTCTTCACGATTTTCTCGATGTGTTCGATGGGGTAGGAGACGCGGGTGTTTTCGGTCACGCTTTTGTCTTTGAAGTCAATCTTGCCGTTTGCATCGACGGTGACGTTTTCAAGCAGGGCGTTGCGTTTGATGGCGTTGTAGATGTCAGGTTCGCTTTCTTTGTCGAGGTTGATGACTTTGGCGTAGCAGCCGCCCTCGAAGTTGAACACGCCTTCGTCGTCCCAGCCGTGCTCGTCGTCGCCGATGAGGAGACGTTTCGGGTCGGTTGAAAGTGTTGTCTTGCCGGTGCCAGACAGTCCGAAGAAGATGGCGGTGTTCTCGCCGTTCATGTCGGTGTTCGCCGAGCAGTGCATCGAGGCGATGCCTTTCAGAGGAAGGTAGTAGTTCATCATCGAGAACATGCCTTTCTTCATCTCGCCGCCGTACCATGTGTTCAGGATGACCTGCTCGCGCGATGTCACGTTGAACGCCACGCATGTGTCGCTGTTAAGACCTAACTCCTTGTAATTCTCGACTTTAGCTTTTGATGCCGTATAGACAGTGAAGTTCGGCTTGAAGTTTTTCAGCTCTTCTTCGGTGGGTTTTATGAACATGTTGAGCACGAAATGTGCCTGCCATGCCACTTCCATGATGAAACGCACGGCCATGCGTGTGTCTTTGTTCGCGCCGCAGAAGGCGTCAACGACGTAAAGGTCTTTGCCTGAAAGCTGTTTCTTTGCGAGGTCTCTCACCGCTTCCCACACCTTGCCGCTCATCTCGTGGTTGTCGTTCGGATAGACCGGAGTGTTCCACCAGACGGTGTCCTTCGAGTTCTCGTCCATCACAATGTATTTGTCTTTCGGCGAGCGGCCCGTGTAGATGCCTGTCATCACGTTGACGGCGCCGAGTTCGGTCATCACGCCTTTCTCGTAACCTGTCAGCGAAGGGTTCATTTCCGCCTGAAATAATTCTTCGTAAGATGGGTTGTAA
>JAUNNU010000211.1:1509-2083 GCA_030537295.1 Bacteroidia bacterium | reverse complement strand
GCCAACCGTCACCTTGCAAGCTGCTGCTGCCAATGGCGCGCATACCTACATGAACCGCCCGACTTTCTCGGTTTACGACGATAACAACGCAGTCGCCTATATCGAAAACGAGACGGCTTATCTGAAAGGCTATCACGTTTCGTCAGGTCCTGAAACCGTGGCTTCATTGGGTGTCAAATACAATGCGCCTAAGAACTGGTGGGTCAGCCTGAATGGTAACTACATGGCTAACATGTATTTCGACGTGAATCCTTACAACCACACCGAAGCCGGCATGTCGCATTATGCTGTCGGCGACATTCGTATCGAAGACGTGTTGAACCAGACCCCGATGAAACCTGCTTTCACGTTTGATTTCTACGGCGGCATCTCGAGACGCATCAAAGGTCACACATTGCTGCTGAACGTGAGCGTCAACAATATCCTGAACAACAAGAGCATCGTGCTCTACGGCTACGACCAGTTGCGCTTCAACGCCAGCGATCCAGATATGTTCCCTTCGAAGTATAGCTACATGTACGGAATCAATTATTATATCAGCTTGACAATCAGAAAATAATAAAATAAAATCTAC
>JAUNNU010000211.1:0-1499 GCA_030537295.1 Bacteroidia bacterium | reverse complement strand
AACTGACAACCGAAAACTGACAACCCATAATAAATACGTCAAATCAATAAATCTTACATAAAATGAAAAAATTAGTCAACTACAGCTTCATTCTTCTCGCCATGTTGGGTGTGATGTTCACTTCGTGCAAGAAGGATCATTATGACGAGCCTCCGATTCAGGATTTGCCTATCGGACAGGTTTACACCATCGACCAGATTCTCGCTTTGGAATCGGGTTTTGTCTTCAATGAAGACGCATCGGTTTATGGCACCATCACCGCCGATGAGGTCTCGGGCAACCTCTACAAGGCCGCTTTCATGCAAGACCCTGAGACGGGCAAGGCCATCGAACTTTACCTGAATGCCACATCCGGTGTCCGCATCGGCGACCGTGTCCGTATCTACCTGAAAGGCGTGACCTACGCTCTGTACAACGGCTTGCCCCAACTGAGCAATTTCGAACCTGATGGCCACATCATCATCGAGGCCAACAACCAGCCTATCGAGCCAATGGAAACTTCTATTGCCGAAATTTGTGGCGGCAACATTGCTCCTGGTTCGCTCGTGAAACTCAAACATGTGAAATTCACCGAAAAAAACACTTTCGCAGATCCTACTACTTACGGCAACCGCACCTTGGTGGATTCTGCCGACTACACAAAGCAGGTCATCGTGCGCACTAGCAATTATGCAAACTTCGCCAACGACAGCCTGCCGCAGGGCAATGGCGAAATGATAGCCATCGCCTCCATTTATAATTCCACGTGGCAACTTTATATTCGTTCTGCAAAGGAACTGAAGTTTGACGGTTATCATCCTACAGGAGAATTGCCTTACTATCAGGATTTCGTTTCTTCATTTGGCTCATATACTACTTACGATGTCTTAGGTGATCAGAAATGGATAATTGACTATGAAACAGCAAAAATGACTGGCTATGTCGGCAACACCAATTATGCTAACGAAGACTGGCTGATTTCATCTCGTTTTTCATTGGAAAATATATCTGCTGCATGTGTGACAATGACCTATGTTGCACGCTTTTTTAGCAACATCAATAACGACATCACTATTTTGGTTTCATCTGATTATATCTCAGGTAATGATCCGAATTCGGCTTCATGGACCAGTGTTCCGTTTGCTTGGTCGGAAAGTCAAGATTGGTATACATTCGCTACGACAACCGCCGACCTTTCGCAGTTTGTGGGTCAAAAAGTCAATTTGGCTGTGAGATACCTTTCAACGGATGTCAAGGCTGGCACGCTTGAAATCAAGAGCATCCTCATTCAGGAAGGCAGCGGCCCAACGCCTCCTCCGGGACCAACCCCAGGCGGCGAGGTTCAGGCTATGCCTTATACGCAGGATTTCAGTTCGGCAATGGGAACCTACGGAGCATATAGCGTTTTAGGTGCGGAAGAATGGGTTATTGATCATTTTACCGCAAAAATGAGCGGTTATTCAGGCAGTTCACATGCCAACGAAGACTGGCTGTATTCTTCTCCTGTGGCAATTACGGGC
>JAUNNU010000104.1 GCA_030537295.1 Bacteroidia bacterium | reverse complement strand
TTAACTTTCCTCTTTTTCCTTTCATCTTAAAACTCGTCCTCTTCCGATTCTTCGGGAGCCACCGCCGCATTCTGTTCCTCTTCGTATTTGTCACAGTCAAAGTCTAAAGATATGTCTGTCAACGGCTTGGCAAAATCACCTCTGCTGATGTCCAAGGTCGAGTCGGCATAAACTTTCTGCATATATAACGCCCAGATAGGCAGTGCCATGTTGGAGCCCTGACCCAGGGAGATTGACCTGAAGTGAACCGAACGGTCTTCGGCGCCAGTCCACACGCCGGTCACAAGGTCTGGCGTGATACCCATAAACCAACCGTCGCTCTGGTTCTGCGTGGTGCCGGTCTTTCCAGCTATAGGGTTGGTGAAATTGTATCTGTAACGCAGACGTATGCCAGTGCCTTCATACACAACGCCTTTCATCAACTCAATCATCTTATAGGCAGTTATCTCGTCCATCGCCTCGGTCTGCTCCGCCTTGAAAGCCTCTATGACGTTGCCGTTTTTATCTTCAATCTTCGTGATGAAAATCGGTTTTACATAAACGCCGCGGTTCGCGAAAGTGTTCATTGCGCCGACCATTTCATAAAGCGAGATGTCGCAGACACCGAGGCAGATCGAAGGCACCGCCGGAATCTCCGACTTCACCCCCATTCTCCGGGCCATCTGGATGACGGCCTGCGGGCCGAAACGTTTCATCAGATAAGCCGAAATCCTGTTGTTGGAATGAGCCAAAGCCCATCTCAAAGTTACTTCTTCTCCGAATTTATCCTTGCCGGAATCCTTTGGTTCCCAGAACTTTCCGTCGGGAGTCTGGATGCTGTAGCTGATATTCGGCACCGTTGTGCAAGGCGTATATTCGCCTTCCTGCATAGCCAGAGAATACAAGAACGGCTTGAACGTCGAGCCGACCTGACGTTTCGCCTGCGTGACGTGGTCGTATTGGAAGAAACGGTAGTCGTTGCCGCCCACGTATGCCTTCACGTGACCAGTGCGCACATCGACTGACATCAAGGACGATTGCAGGAAATATTTATAATAACGTATTGAATCCCAGGGTGTTAATACTGTATCTATCGGGCCGTCCCACGAAAACACTGTCATCGGGATAGGCTTGTGGAAACTTGCGACAATGGAGTCGTACGGCACGCCGGCGTTTCTCATCACACGGTAACGCTCGGAACGTTTCATCGACAAAATCATAATGCCTTCAATGTCATCATCAGTCTCAAGGACAAAAGGCGCGTTCTTGTTGCCTTTCCAATGTTTGTAAAATGCAGGCTGAAGGTCTTTTGACAGATGTTCGCGTACGGCCTCTTCCGCATATTGTTGCATCCTTGAATCGATGGTGGTATAGATCCTGAGTCCGTCCTTATATATATTATAAGGTGTGCCATCGGCTTTGTAATGAGTCTTGGCCCATTCGTTCATCATGCCGCGCAGGTACTCGCGGAAGTATGTCGCTTGTCCGGAATTGTGGTCAAGGACGCCGAAATGCGAGAGGTCAATCGGGAGTTGCGAAATCGAATCGTAATCGTGTTCGGAAAGGCAGTCATTCTCATACATCCTTTTCAAGACGAGGTTACGCCGGTTCAAGGCATTGTTAGGGTTACGTTTCGGGCTGAATTTTGTCGGAGCGTTGACGACGCCGGCGAGCAATGCGGCTTCTTCTATCGTCAATTCCGCCGGTTCCTTGTCGAAGAACGTCTCCGCCGCCTTCTTGATTCCGAATGCGTTATGGCCGAAGAACACCGTGTTTAGATACATCGCGATGATTTCGTCTTTTGAGTAGTTGTATTCCAATTTCGTCGCCGTCACCCATTCCTGAAATTTCCTTATCACGAGCTGCGGTGTGCTGAGGTTCTCGCCGCGCGGGAAAAGGTTTTTCGCGAGCTGCTGCGTCAAGGTGCTGCCGCCGCCCTTGTCGCTGCTGCCGGTTACGACACCGAAAGCGACACGGAACAAGGCTCGCTTGTCAATCCCGGAATGTTCATAAAACCTTACGTCTTCAATGGAAATCAATGCGTTGACCAAATCTTCAGGCAACTCATCGTAACTGATGTTCGAACGGTTTTCGATGTAATATGTGCCAAGAAGTTTCCCGTCGGCGGAGATAATCTCCGTGGCAAGGTTGGTCTTCGGATTCTCAAGTTCCTCAAACGACGGCATTGATCCGAACCATTCGCTCGCAATGCCGTAGAATAGCAGGAACACCCCCAAAACCACGACGGCAAAAATCGACCACAGCACTATGAGACAGGTCTTTCTTGCACCACGTTTTTTGGTTGTCTTTTTCGTTGACTTGGATTTACTTGATGCCATAACTTATTGTTTTTCAATACTGATACCAATATCAGCAATGCCTTTGAGAATATCATCCCGCATTGCCTGTTCTATTTCAAAATGATAAACGCCGCCAAGTGGGAAACGCAGATTCGGGTTAAGCAAAATCTTGTCGGACCTCATGCTTCCGCTGCCCTTGCCGACCCAGCTTCCGTCGGGATAAGCCAAGGTGCACTCAACGGTGTCGTGTGTGACATTGCCATTCGGGAATGTCGTGTGTAAAAAAATGTATAAATTACTATAACGGTAATTCTCCATGTGCCTGACATTCAATGCAAAAGAATATATTGAAACCGTATCTTCAACATTAACATCAAAATACGGGACGTTTTTATTGTCCCATTTCGTTTCAGGAATCACGACACTTTCGTCATACATCATGCGGTTGCTGCATGACGACATGACAAATGCCGAGATTATCGCAAAAATTACTGTTATATTTTTCATTATCAATTTATTATCTACGGATATGAAACCGCTGCGCGGTTCTCCCGTTTACCGTTATTCCAATTTCGAGAGGTCAGCGTTTTCGCCTCCGTCGCCATAGTCGGCGTTATGCTGTTCTTTGATGAATGCGAAATCCTCAAGCTGTTCCGGCAGCTCGCCTTTCTTGTTCATGTCGATGATTTCCTTGACTTTCTCGGCGGGAATAGCCATCATGTTGTTTCTGTCGAAAGGATAGGAATACCACATCAGGCCTTTGAATATGTCGATTTTCTGATAGAAACCGTCGCCTTTCTTGGTCTTCAGAACCGTCCGGTTGTCAGGGAATGCCTTCAGCGCATCGATATAAGTATCGTATTCGTAGTTGAGGCAGCATTTCAGTTTGCCACACTGTCCTGCGAGTTTCTGTGGGTTTGGTGAAAGCTGCTGGACTCTCGCCACGCCTGTCGTAACCGATTGGAAATCAGTGATCCACGAAGCGCAGCAAAGTTCTCTTCCGCAAGAGCCGATGCCACCGAGCTTCGCCGATTCCTGACGGAAACCGATTTGACGCATTTCCACGCGGACATGAAATTCCTCGGCGAGTCGTTTGATAAGCTCACGGAAATCGACTCTGCCATCGGCTGTATAATAGAAAATCGCCTTGGTTCTATCGCCTTGATATTCAATATCATTAAGTTTCATATCGAGCCGCAGGCCAGACGCTATCTCGCGGCTCCGGTACAAAGTACGTTCCTCCTGACGCGTCGCCTCGATGAATTTCTCGACATCGTTGGTGCGTGCGCGGCGGTAAATCTTTTTCAGGCTTTCAACGGGTGTGTTGTTCTTCTTGCGTTTCCGCTGGTTTTTCACCAATTCACCGACCATAGAGACGATTCCGATGTCGTGACCGATTGCCGTTTCAACAGCAACCAATTCACCTTCAATAAGATTCAATTCTGAAGGATAACTGTAAAAGTCTTTCCTGTCATTCTTGAAACGCACCTCGGCGACAAGAAGATCGCCTTCCTTCGGAGCCTCACCTTCGTAATCCTTGAGCCAGTTGTAACTGTCGAGTTTGCATTGTCCGTGACGTAACACTTTCCCGCCCAATTCAAAAGTCTCGGCTTTCAGACGGCATCCGCGATGGAAATCGGGGGTAAATTCTTTTTTCATCGAGTCGTGCAAAGGCCACGTAATCTTAAATTCAACCTCCTCTTCCTGTTTGTTCACCATACGGTCTTCCTGATCCTCATCATGGAAATTCATCTTGCGTGGCGATGTCTTCAACAAAGACTCCACATCTTCGGTATCTTCTGTTTCCGATTCATTATCAACAGTTTCGTCATCCTCCACAGCAGTCACCGCAGTCTCTTCCACCGTCTCGTTTTCTTCTATGATTTCATCATCGAAAATTTCTTCATCTTCAACTGCTTTTTTATCGACAGCCTTATCTTTTTTGTTTTTGTTATAACGATGCCAATTCTTCTTATGATATGGCTTTTTCTTGCGGTTTTCGCCGTTATTGCCGTTGTTGTTTTCTTCCATAAAAATAAATTTATATATCAAAAGCCCATGCGGGCGTTACAATTTTAACTTGCAAAGATACGGATAAATTCCATATATGTGGTCAAAATTTTTACAAATTGAAATAGTGCAATTTTATTGCTGTGATTATGAAATTTTTACTATTTTTGCAAATTGTAATTAAGGAATAAATTTTAGAAAGATGAAGAAACTTATATTGGTTCGTCACGGCGAAAGTGTATGGAATAAGTTGAACTTATTCACAGGTTGGACAAATGTTGACTTGTCGGAAAACGGCATTAATGAAGCGAAAGAAGCGGGAAAAGCGTTGTTAGATGCGGGTTACAGACCAGAGATATGCTTCACCTCATATTTGAAAAGAGCCATCAAGACCCTCAACAACATCCTTGATGTGATGGATTTGGACTGGCTTCCGGTGTATAAATCATGGCGTCTGAACGAGAAGAGCTACGGTCTTTTGCAGGGTTCAAACAAGGCCGAGATGGCGGCGAAATACGGCGATGACCAGGTGAAGAAATGGCGCCGTTCGTTTGATGTCCAGCCTCCGGCGTATGAAATGAGCGACCCGAAAAGTCCGCGTCAGGACCCGCGTTACGCCGAACTCACCGACGAGCAGATTCCGCTCACAGAGTCGTTGAAGGACTGCATCGAGCGTATCATGCCTTACTACGAGAACGTCATCACGAAGGCATTTGAAAATCACGACGAGGTTTTGGTGGTCGCACACGGCAACAGCCTCCGCTCAATCGTGAAGAAACTCCGCAACATGAGCAACGACGAAATCATAGAGTTCAACATCCCGACAGCAACTCCTTATGTTTTTGAATTCGATGACAACATGAACCTCATCGACCATAAATTTGTCGGCGACCCAGATGTCATAGCCGCAAAGATGCAAAGTGTTGCAAACCAAGGAAAAGCAAAAAAATAATCAGGCATTCTGATTGCCATAAATATTGAAAATCAATATGAAAAGACGTTGGGTTATACCAGACATTCACGGATATGTCAACACTTTAAGACAACTCATCGAGAATGTCATCCAGGTTGACAAGGAAGACTCCCTGTACTTTCTTGGCGATTATATAGACCGCGGACCTGATGGCAAAAGTGTTATTGATTACATCATGAGCCTTCAAGACCAAGGCTATGACATTCACTATTTGATTGGCAATCACGAAGATTACTGCATCAAATCTTACGAACTTGACCAAAACAGATGGTTTGGCAAGAGCGTTGTCCATAGAGAATGGGAACGTTACGGCGCAAAAGCGACATTGGCAAGTTTCGGAGTTTCCAGACCTCGCAAAATTGATGAGAAATACATAGAATGGATGCGCAAAGGTGAGTTTTTCATCGAACTCGACAATTATATTCTGGTTCACGCAGGATTGAATTTCAACATTTCAAATCCTTTTGAGGACATAAATTCGATGATGTGGGTCAGGGATTTCAAAGTTGATGTCGCCAAAACAGGCGGAAAGAAAATCATTCACGGACACGTTCCGGTCGAATACAGCCTCATCGAAACCCTCATACACTCGAATAGCTATAACTTCATCGCCCTCGACAACGGTATTTACTACAAGAATGCAAGAGACGGCTTCGGAAACCTGATGGCTCTCAACATCGACACAATGGAACTTTTGGCTCAGCCAAATATTGATTTCTAATGTTCGTTGATGTCCACACTCATGATATAAACATTGATAATCACGAGGTTATCAAAATTGTGAATTTAAGTTTTACAGTTAATACTTCCTGGGACGGGGATTTTCCCGTCCTTTTTTCTGCCGGAATTCACCCGTGGGACGCAAATCAAAACTTTGACTTGAATGACTTCCGTGAAATTTTAAGAAAGGAAAATGTCGTTGCTGTCGGCGAATCAGGTCTCGACAAATCGCATAAAGAAACTTTCGGAAAACAACATGAAATCTTCCTGAAGATGATTGATTTTTCCGAAAAAACTCACAAGCCATTGATAATCCATGCGGTAAGGACTTATTCTGACATCATTTCAATAAAGAAGGAGACGAAAGCGAAGATGCCGTGGATAATACATGGTTTCCAAGGGTCGCCAGAATCCGCACAACAATTGATAAGACATGACTTGTTTCTGTCATTTGGTGAGTTTCTTTACAGAAATGAAAATCAAGCGGTTAAAGTGTTGAAATCGATTCCTGTTGAAAAATTGTTTTTTGAAACTGACGTTTCCGGGAGGAACATCGTCGATGTTTATGAAAAAGCCGCGGCGTTGATGAATTGCGACATTGATTTTTTAGAAGAAAAGATTTTTGATAATTTCAAGCAGATATTCGGTTATGGAAAACTGGAAGAACAGGACACATATTTTGGTTGGTGACGAAGGCGTTGAGAAACTCGCCAACTCGCATGTTTTAGTCGTAGGTCTCGGCGGCGTCGGGGCGTATGCCGCCGAACAGCTCGCACGCGCCGGAATCGGAGAGATGACGATTATCGACAGCGACACTGTCAATGAAACCAACAAAAACAGGCAGCTTCTCGCGCTCGACAGCACCATCGGAAGGCTCAAGACAGAGGTCATGGCCGAAAGAATCAGGGACATCAATCCTGACATAAAACTCCATGTGATAACTCAATACCTTAAGGATCAATCAATTATTGACTTGATGGCCGAGAAATTTGATTTCATTGTCGATGCCATTGACACTTTGGCACCGAAAGTTTTCCTGCTGTATTATGCGGTGCAGAATCATCAGAACATAGTGAGCTGCATGGGCGCGGGCGGGAAATTCCATCCGGAAAAGATTGAGATTGTTGACATCGCGAAATCGCACGAATGCCGTCTTGCGTTTTACATCAGGAAAAGGCTGCACCGTCTCGGAATCAGGGAGGGAATCACTGTCGTTTATTCGCCGGAAAAAGTCGCGGATACAGCGTTTATCGTCGAAGACGAAAAAGTTGACAACAAAATAGCAACCGTGGGCACAATCTCTTACATGCCGGCGGTTTTCGGATGCTTCTGCGCATCGCATGTCATAAATAAACTTTTAGAAAATAAGCCGTCAACCGACCACTAAAAACACAAAATCGTGTCTTTTCTGGACCTCATTTTCAATGTTCGCAATATAATGTGTTCTGCGAGGAATAGCATCAAGCATTCTCTGCGCCTCGTAATAATCGCCCATCTCGCGATATAACTCAATGATTTCCAATGTTGAAGACTCGTATTCTTCATCATCGGGTGTATAACGTCCCTTAAGCATGACGAGCAAGGCTTTCATATTGGCGACGTATTCGTTATGATATTTCCTGAACAGTTTGCGTCCTTCGAGCAGTTTCTGGCGGTTTTTCCGCCACACGTTGAAACTCATTTGCCCCGACATGAGATATTTCAGCTTGCCTTGATAATTGTTACGGACAAGGTCGTTGAAAGCCCACCACATCAGGCGGCGCATGTAAATTTCCTTGTCAACATCATCTTTAATGACTTCAAGAGCTTTCTTGTAATGGTTCACAAGAGCTATCTTGCCCTGATTCGTATTGAAACGTACTCCAAAAAAGCGCCAATGATTCCAATTATAAAATGTGGCATTGGGCTTCTCGTAGCTGACGACAGGTTCCTCATACTTTTCAATCCAGTACCAATGGCTGCAAGCCGGACAAATAACGAGTTTCTGTTGCTCGGTTATATAATTGTCGTTCAATGTCTTGCCATCAGAAAACAACACTGACTTGTTGACCATTTCAGATCTGACCAGATGGCCTTCCAAGTAGGAACCGCAATGCGGACATTTAATATAAAAAGTCTCAAAGTTTATCATTTTCTTCCGAAATCAGCGGGGATTTCGCCCCATAGTTCTGTCCTCCATTTATAAATCGGCACTCTAAAAGAGTTGGTTTTGAGCCAACTTTCGGCTCTGCGAATCACTTCAAACAAGTATTTATTCTTGTTGTTTTCAATTAATTTCGTCTTGCAGAGGCCGCCTTTCACCCATAATTGTCCATTAACGGAATCCGAATAGATCGGGATGTTAAGATGGTTTTTCTGTTGCCATGCGAGGCAATGGACAATGGCGAGAAATTCGCCGATATTGTTCGTTCCGCCTTCAAACACAGGGCTTTTGAATATTTCAGTGCCTGTCTCGACGTAAACCCCGCGGTATTCCATTTTCCCAGGATTTCCTGAACATGCCGCATCGACCGCGATATAAGAAGTGTTCGGTCTCGGCGTGTTTTCAGGCAAGTCATTCAATCTCTCTGCGATGTTTTTTTGTTCGTCTTTTGAAGCCTCATAACCTGATTTGAATGCGTTTTCCGCCGACTGACGGTCAGGAAATCCTTTATACCGTGCTCCTGGAAAACCTTCGACTTGGATACGACATTCATTCCAGGTGGAGAAAACGCCGACTTTGCGTCCATTCCAAACCGTATAAAACTTATTTTTCATAGCCGCAAAATTATTTGTTTTTCCAAGTTTTTATAATAATCCTTTAAATTTCAATCTTAATGCCAATTGCAAGGTCAAGAATATCCTTGAACTTGACGTATTCGCTGTTAAAGCTGTCGATTATATTCAAATCGTAGGAGTTCACCTGATAATAAAACGACAATCTTCTTTTTGAATCATGTTTTTTATTTTTAATGAAGAAATCGAACTGTTGGCTTAACAACAAATGGAATCTGATTTTTGACATAACTCCGTAATAATTAGACGGATAGTGATGAGGTTCCAAGATCCAGAAATTATTTCCGGTAATCAAAGTCGTCATTATTCCGACAGTAAGCGGGCGGAAAGCGGCAACTTCACCCATTTTCACCTTCCACGGAGTATATTCTTCTCTGATTGAGAAGCATGCGCTGCCATGATATGAGTGATAATCAGGGACATAGCCGATGGCAAAAGTTGTTCCAAGGCAATCATTTTTCGCGTAATTCCAACCTGCGCCTACGGAAACAATACCTATATTACCTGCATATTGGACTGCGACTTCATCAGGGATAAAGCCTCTCCTTGTTTTTTCCTGTGCATTCAGATTAACAGTCAGAGCAAGCAGGACGAGAGCTAAACTAAAACTCAATTGCTTCATATTCAACACCATCATTTGTAATTGTAAAAGAAATATACTCTTTGTAAGCTGTTTTTGGCACGTGATAATAATTAACGCCGTCACCATAGTAATCATCAACCATAGGATGTTCGTGAATATGACCATACATGCAGATTACATTATCACCAAGGCTGCGTAATTTCTTCGCATAATAGACTTCCTTTTCGCTGCAGAAAGAATCAGTCCAAGGAGCACCATGCATGGCGACGAAAACAGGTTTTTCAACTGGACTTTCAATCAGGCCGTCAATAAACATTATATCAGGGATGTTATTTTGTTCGTGATATTCGACGCAATTAGTATTGACAGTGATTATCCGAGCATTTTTAAGGTCAAAACAGAGGTCGGAAGTTGCGTAAATTTCCTTATATGTTTCTTTTCCGGTGCCGAGGCAATCATGATTTCCGAGAACCATCAGGTATGGCATTTTAAGATCATTCATAATATTATGGGTTCTCATCAGTTCGCGGAGCAATCCGAAGTCGCTTCCGTCGCCGCAATGGATCACGAAGTCAAAATTTCTTTTGTTAATATCTTTAACTGCATCAACCAAAAAGTCGTATTTCACATGAGAGTCGCTGATTACGGCAAAGCGGACGGTATCTTTCTCCTTGCAGTTTTTCAAGATTTTTTCTACGTTTCGAGGGTTGTAATTATGGTCTTTTTGGTGTGCGCCATAATAAGGATGTGCCAAAAAGCGGTCACAAGAGACCATTGTGAAGATAAAAACAGGAGTTAATAGAATCAGTTTGAACAAATTAAACTTTCTCATTTCAGATATTTTAAGTGAGGGCAAAGATATGGAAAAAAATCGTTACGGTGTCTTGATTTCGAAAAATAAATTTCACATTCGCCTTACAAAACGCGAGAAGCCCGACCCGGTGTTGGGTCAGGCTTCCGTGTGTGGGGTGGCGG
>JAUNNU010000103.1 GCA_030537295.1 Bacteroidia bacterium | reverse complement strand
AATTTGCCCAATTATTGCCCAATTAGTTTATAGTGACTTCCGGCGCCAACACCAAAATTCTCTAATAAACCGTATTTATCCACTAAATCAGCCAAATCAGAAGAGGCTGTGCGTTTGGACACTTGATTTATTTCCTGATACTCTTTATTCGTAATTTTACCTTTCTCTTTTACATACATAACCGCTTTTATCTGGCGAGGATTCAAACCTTTTGCTTGCAGGTCTTCCTCGTTGAACAAGTCTTTGCGGAATACCACCCAAAAGCCTGAACTTTCGTAATAATAGAGCGGTTGAGGCAAGCCAGCTGCCACACATTGCTCATTCATTTTACGGATTCCTCGACCCCATGCTTCGATGTAGCCGATACGAAAGAATGCGTTGGAAATATCGGGATTGTGAGGAATGGAAGAATGCTTCTTCTGCAATGTGTCAATCGTCCAATTCTCAGGCAGTTCGCCATAGTTCCATATCATAATCTTGTCTTTATAAACACTGATTTGAATAGGCGTCGCACCCGTATAATCTTTGTGTGCAATGGCATTTAGAACGGCTTCGCGGATGGCTTCTTTGGGGTACTCAAATGTCTCGATGCGATAAATGCCCTCGTAGCTTATCATTGACTTAATGTACTTGGTAAAGAGTAAGTCCATCGTTTTCTCGACTTGCTCAAACAGATTTCCGTGTATTTCGTCTTGGTACTTCAATTCGCTATCAGATTCAAAATAACCGATTTTGACGTAAGCATTGGTTACAAATCGTTCGGGGTCGGGATGGAAAAGCAGCAGTGCTGCACGTTTCAAATAGTTGCCATCGGTGAGTTTCAAGTTGTTGAGCAACAATTCGTTACTATCGGCCAACACATCTTCGTTGAGCCGATTACTCTTTACTCCTTTGCTTCTGAAGTGGTCGAATGTTTCTGCTTTCAAGTCGTTTACTGTAGCATTTGGAACGGGAACTCCATCCCAATGCTTGCCTTGTTTTTTTAGCAGGAAGTTGTCTAATGCGGCACCTTTCAACTCTTGTTTGGTGCTGCCACTGCGATAGTGATATTCACCTTTGCAACTAACGGGATTGAGCTGTGGCTCTACATTAATTTCAAGATAATCGCCATTTCCGGTTTCATACAGATTGACTTCTGCAACAATACCTAACACGGTGGTTATCTTGTTTGGCAAATCTTCCAAAAGTTTTTTTGCATTGTTTACGCCAACAACGTTTCCTTTATCATCTTTACCGATGAAGATTGTACCGCCTCGTGCGTTGGCAAAGCCACATATCCATTTTAGATATTCGTCTTTCCAAATGCTTTTATATTCTGTGTTTTGAGATTCGGGCATTTCAAATATCTTTAATGCATTAGTAAAACATACATACCACCATGGTCTAACCATCTCGTCAGACAAAGCAATATCATTCTCACATTCTCCAATTAAGGTGAAACCGCCATTTCTATTCCGCTGCCGTGTGGAACAGCTCCAGGTGTATGTCGCTCCTGATGCCGTTCTCCTCGTCGAACGAGAAATAGATGAGGTAATAGTCGGTGTTCGCCGAGTTGCAGTGGTAGTAGCCGTCGGGATGAATCGTGTAGTCGCCGCTCAACAGCCGGATGTACGAGTCAGCCGAGATGATGTCCAACGCCATGTTGACTAAGTTGTCGTTTTCAATCCACCAGTTCACATACGTTTTCTTTTGCATTGAAACATAATACTTTGTGTCGTTGGTGGTGTGGAATGTCGCGTCAATGCCGTGGGCGTAGATGTTCTCGATGGTGGCGGTGATGTTGTTGTTCGACGGGTTCATCGGGGCGGTCGTGAACTGCTGCGTGAACACCTCTGACGTGGGCACGCCGCCTTCGTCGAAGCCGTAAACGTAGATCACGAACTCCGTGTCGTAGCCGATGAAGTTGTTGAAGTCGTAGATCTGGCCCGAGAACGTCCCGGTGTGGCAGGCGTCGAGCATCGCGCTGATCCAGTTGTTGCCGTATGCGAACTGGAACCAGCTCTGCTCAAAACCGAAGATGCCAAGCTCGCTGTAGGTGCTTTCCTGGTCGAACTTCGACTTTGTCATGCCATAGACGTAATATGTCTTGGTGTTGTCGTTGGGGATGATTGTAAATTCGGCGTTGTTCGGCGTGATGTTGGAGACCTGGATCTCAAATGACAGACCTTCCGGCTCGGCGTTCACCTTCACGTTGCAGACAGCCTCGACACCGTCAACGGTGACTTTGATTTCGGCGTTTCCTTCCGCGACCGCCGTGACCAAGCCGTTTTCATCGACTGTCGCGACGTCGGCGTTTGAAGTCGTCCACGCGACGTTCTCATAGTCTGCGTTTTGTGGTTCGACCGTGAATGAAAGCTGTGATGTCTCGCCTTCCATAAGCTCGACTGATGTCTCATTCAAAATGACGTTTTCAACTTGAATGACAGGCTCTTTCACCAACAGGATGCATGTCGCTTCAACGTTATCGACTTTAACCGTGATTCCCGCTGCACCCGCCGAAACTGCTGTCACCAAGCCGTTTCCATCTACTGTGGCCTTGGTTTCGTCGGTGCTTGACCAAACGACGTTTCCGTACATTGCGTTTTCAGGCTCGACGGTGAATGTGAGCTGGAACGTCTCGCCTTCAAAAAGTTCGAGCGATGTCTCATTCAAGATGACGTTTTCAACATGGATAACTTCCTTGTTTACAAACACCTTGCATGAGGCTTCGACATCGTCAACGGCAACTTTAACCAAAGCCTCGCCTTCTGAAACCGCCGTGACAAGTCCGACTGTGTCAACCGTCGCCACGCTCTGATTCGAAGAAGTCCAGGTGACTTTTTTATAAACGGCGTTTTGCGGCTCAATTGTGAATGCTAGTTTGAACGTGTCTCCTTCAAGGAGTGCCACGATGCTGTCAGACAGAATGACTTTTTCCACAGACGGGTCTGTCGGTTCGGCCGGTTTGACGGGGTCGTCTTTCTTGCATGAAATCATCAATGCCGCAAATCCGAGCATCAATGCGATAAATGTTTTTGTTGTTCTCATGATTTTAAGAAATTAATTTTCTGCAAAAATACAAATAAATTATGTTCGTGTCATTCTTATGGATCCACATGGAAGTTTGTCGTGTGGTAAACTTCTGTTGTAGTGGACTTGCGCCAGATGAACTTGAAGTCGCCGGTGAAACCGCGTGCGCGCCACAGGTCTTTGTCGCAGTTGAGGCGTGTCTCGAAGTTTCGTATGAAATTGTCGATAGGGCCGTTGTCGTTCTGTGTGGCGGCCGGGACCTGGAACAGCCTGTCGTAGAAATATTTCTCGTAGGCTTTGCTGATGAAGTTTATGAGATTCTGGTCGGATGTCTCGCAGAACATGCGCCACTCCTGAATGGCACGCGGAGGGGCGGGAAGCGCCACTGTATTGCCCTTGTGATATATGGTGGCCGTATGATAGTGGCTTATAAAGAAAAAGAAGCTCATTGTTGGGCGCAGGAATTGAACGCTTGCCTCGAAATCGGTGTTGAATGAATAACAGGCGTTGTCTGTCGGCTTCACAATCCAGGTCCAGTGCTGACTCATCGAGATGTCCTGACGCAGGTTGGCGGCCACGATGTCGTGCTTCCCGCCCAAGAAACGTCCTATCGGGCGTACGCTGATTTCATATTTGTATTTTGGGACGTTGGTGTTCTGCCACACTTCCATCCTCAAATCAGGCACTGTGGTGGTTTTTGAATCTCTTACAGTGACGCCGCCTCCGATGTTGAGACCCGGTGAAGCCGAAACGGTAAGACCGGCGCCGATGTTCCAGCTGATGTCGGAGGTGTACGAGGTTGAAGTCATCTGATTCTGCGGCCCCCAGTTGTTGAGATCAGGTGTCGGGCCGTTGAAGAACGACTGCACTTGGATGTCGTTGAGGTAAGGTCCGTAGTAATTAGGCTTGCCGTTCCTGTCAACCCACCACATCTTGGGCTCTGCGGGACCGCAGTTTAAATGACTGCCTTCAAATTCAATGGTGCGATTGATGACGTAGTTGTCCTGGTGACTGTTGAGGTCATGAGCCGACCACATGGTATATTTGATTCTGCACGGAACGGTTCTGGGTCCCCAGTCCAAGCCTGTGAATTCACTTGGATTGAATGTCACAGGTACATCGACTGTGATATCCATTGGAAAATTAGAATTTTGCTGGTGGTTGTCGTTGTTGCAATTGTCAGCCCAATCCACCAGATTGTCGGCCAACAGACCCATGCGGTAGGTGGTCAGGTCACCCGACACGCCATACTCGTAGGCGATAGAATCTGTCTCGCCGGTCTCCTGGTTCACCGACTCATGAGTGTACATCACTTCGGAGTAATCGTTGAGGTTCGCCATGAGGTATAAGTCATCTGCATTTATCGCTATGACCTCATATTGATAAGATGACAGGTCAGGGTTGGCTTCTGAAAATTGATCGTAATAGTCCAAACAGTATAAATATTCCCAGACTTCGTCAGGATTATATGCGAGTTCAAAAACAGCATCCTCGACCTGTTTGGCAAAGTCGGCCAAATCTTGAAGCGTTGGCTTGATGTAGATGATGACGCCGTCGTTATGGAAAACTTTGGCCAGCTCCGTCCATTGTTCGGACGACAATGATTGGACGGATGACTTGTCGATGATAACCATTCTGGTTTGGTCTCCATCCAAGGAATTCTGGATGTTGGTGAAACGGTTGCAGATCATGCTGCTGAACTCGGAACTGTAGTCAGCCATGACAAATGCCGCTGCATTTGATTTAACCTGCAGCAAGTCGGTCGTGGGTTCGTTTGGTGAAGCTGGTAGTGGATCAGGCATTTCGGTTTTGTTCTTTTTGCATCCCGCAAGAAGCATGGCAAAGCTTATCGCGCAAATGGACAGTAATTTAAATGATTTTTTCATAAATGTGAAATTTCGGGGATTCCATTGCTGCTACTTTGTCTGACATGAGGTGGAATCTCCTTTTTTTATCTCATTTTCAGACCTGTTTGGTTATGTTTGTTTGATTTTAAATTCTTTATTGTTGATGAAAAGAAAACATTTTTCAGTCAGAAATTGTGAATATGTTTTTTCATTGCAATTTTCCCTTGTTTGAAAAAGGAGGCGGAGTTCCACCTCCTTTTATGAAGTGACGTTTTACACCAACCCGGCGAATCCCATGAATGCCATGGCCAGGATTCCGGCGGTGATAAGCGCTATCGGAGTGCCTTTCATGCCTTCCGGTACGCCGACAAGCTCGATGTGCTCGCGGATGCCGGAGAAGATGATGAGCGCCAGTGCGAAGCCGATTGCGATGCCGGCCGCATAGACGACAGCCTCGCCGACGTTGCCGCCATAGACGAAGCCTTCGCCGACGACTTTCAGCGAAACGCCGAGGACGCAGCAGTTCGTCGTGATCAACGGCAGGAAAACGCCGAGCGCGGTGTAAAGCGACGGACTGATTTTCTTTAAGATGATCTCAACCATCTGCACCAAGGCGGCAATCACCAAGATGAACGCGATGGTCTGCAAGAACTGCAGCTCAAGCGGGACGAGGATGTATTTATTAATAAGGTATGTCACCAATGTGGCGAGGACGAGCACGAAGATGACCGCCGCGCCCATGCCCATCGCCGTCGAGGTCTTCTTGGAAGTGCCGAGGAACGGGCAGATTCCGAGGAACTGCGCCAGAATGACGTTGTTGACAAGTATTGTCGATAATAAGATGATTAAAATTTTCATGGCACTACTTTATTTTGAAGTTCTTGATTTCTTGACTTTATTCACAACGGCGATGAGATAGCCGAGGGCGATGAACGCGCCCGGCGCGAGTACGAAGATGAGTATCGTGTTGGCGTCTTCGGGCAGGAACCGCCAGTTGAAGATGCTTCCGCTGCCGAGGATCTCACGGACCGAGCCGAGGAATGTCAGGGCGAGGGTGAAACCGAGTCCCATCCCTGCGCCGTCCAAGATCGACGGCCACACTGGGTTCTTCGACGCGAACGCTTCGGCACGGCCGAGGACGATGCAGTTCACCACGATCAACGGGATGAACAGGCCCAACGTTTCGTAAATGGCCGGCACGTATGCCTGCATGACCAATTGCACCACCGTCACGAATGAGGCGATGACCACGATGAAACATGGTATTCTCACTTTGTCGGGAATGAAATTCTTAAGAAGGGAGATGCTGAGGTTTGACATGATCAGTACGAATGTCGTCGCGAGGCCCATCGACATGCCGTTGATGGCGCTTGTCGTCGTCGCGAGGGTGGGGCAGCATCCGAGAAGAAGGACGAGCGTGGGGTTCTCCTTCAGAAGTCCTTTGGTGAATGTTTTCCAGTTACTCATTGTTTCCTCCTTTCATGAATTGTGATTTGTTCGCGTTGAAGCCGTCGGTGGCCTTCTTTACCGCCTCCGTCACGGCTCTCGAGCTGATTGTCGCCGCCGTGATGGCATCGACGTCGCCGCCGTCTTTCTTCACTTTCAAGTTGTAATTGGCGGGGTTCTTGCCGTCGAACTGACCGATGAACTTGGCGTTTGTCATGTTCGCGCCGAGACCGGGAGTCTCTGCCTGTGACAGCACCGACACCTTATTAATATTACCGTTCTCCAGAACGCCGACCATTAGCTCTACCTTACCGCCGAAGCCGTTCATCGAGAACGTCTTGATGGCCGCGCCGATAAACTGTCCGTCGGCACTGTATGCTAAATTGTAGGTGAGGTCGTCGATGACTTTCACTTCCGTGGAGGCGATCTCCGCGTTTCCTTTCAGCACCTCGTTGATGGCGGCCAAGTTCTTGTTGGCGTCAGCCTGGAGGATCGCCGGTTTTGTCAGATTATATACGAAGCCCAGGACACCGCCGCTGACGACTGTTATCACAAACAGGGCGATGAGCATGTTCTTTAATGTTGATTCTTTCTTTGCCATAATTATAAAGTATTAAGATTCAACAATTTATTTCTTTGCGCCGAAGCGTTTCGGTTTGAAACCTCTGTTGATGAGAGGCACGAGAGCGTTCATTATCAGGATGGCGAACGAAACGCCTTCTGGATATGCGCCCCACAGACGTATCACGGTTGTTATCACGCCTATGCCGAAGGCGAAGATGATTTTGCCGCCTCTCGTCATCGGTGATGTCACCATGTCGGTTGCCATGAAGAACGCGCCGAGGATGAGGCCGCCGTAGAAGATGTGATAGATCGGTTGGATGTACGTCATCGGGTCGATGAGGTAGCAGATTCCGGTGAACGCGTACACTGTCACGAAAATAACCAATGGTGTCCAGACATCGATGACGCGGCGGATGATCAGATACAAGCCTCCGATAACCAAGGCGATGGCACATGCCTCGCCGAATGCGCCGCCGCGGGCACCGAGGAGCATGTCTAAATACTCCATTTTGCTGAGGCTGCCCGCACTTTCCTTCAGAAGTCCGAGCGGTGTCGGGCCTGTGATGGCGTCGGCGAAGAAGCCTTTGTCAAATATCGGCGACACCTTCGGCCATGTCGTCATTGCCGTAGGGAACGAGACCAAGAGGAACACACGGCCGACCAACGCCGGATTGAACGGGTTGTGCCCCAAGCCGCCGAACGACATCTTTGCGATTCCTATTGAGACGACGGAGCCGACGATAATCATCCAAACAGGAAGATTCGCCGGGACGTTGAAAGCCAGCAGGATGCCGGTCACGACGGCCGACAGGTCGCCGACCGTTGTCGGGACTTTCAACAGATATTTCTGAATTAACCATTCGGTGAGGACGCAGGCGGCGACAGAGATGACCGTCAGCCTGAATGCGTACCAGGCGAAATAATACAAAGCCACAAGAATCGCCGGTGCCAGCGCGATGATGACATCAAGCATGATTCTTCTGGTGCTCTCG
The DNA here is from genome assembly GCA_030537295.1 of Bacteroidia bacterium. Classification (GTDB taxonomy): domain Bacteria; phylum Bacteroidota; class Bacteroidia; order Bacteroidales; family F082; genus Limimorpha. Next base: position 2,464 of record JAUNNU010000103.1, on the reverse strand, counting down.
GGCCCGTGAACGTGCGGTGACCCTGAAATTATAAACTGATTCATAGCTATTTCTGATTACGTGAACGGATGATTTGGCCTGTCTTGTTCTTGCCGAAACGGATGTAGTCGGCGAGCGGAATGTTGGCAGGACATGTAAATTCGCATGAGCCGCATTCGATGCAGTCCATGATGTTGTGTCTCTCTGTCTCCTCGAAATTGTTGGTCTCCGAAAGACGTTTTAGGAGGTAAGGCTCAAGCCCCATCGGGCAGGCGTTCATGCACTTGCCGCAGCGGATGCAGTTGCCTACTTTTCGTGGTTGGGCGTCTTTGGTGTTCATCATCAAGATGCCCGAAGTGCCTTTGATGGTAGGGAAGTTCATGACGCTCACCGACTTGCCCATCATCGGGCCGCCGTTGATGAGGTTGGCCGTGTCTTCCGGTAGTCCGCCGACAGCCTCGATGAGCAGATTGGCCGGAGTGCCGATTCTCACCCTGAAGTTCGACGGGTTCTTCACCGATTTTCCGGTGACGGTGACGATTCTGTAAACCAGAGGCTTGTTCTTCTGGACGGCCTCGTAGATGGCGAATGTCGAAGCGACGTTGACCACCACGCAGCCTGTCTCGATAGGAAGTTTCCCGGAAGGGACTTCTCTTCCGGTGACGGCTTTGATGAGCTGTTTCTCGCCGCCCTGCGGATATTTCGTTTTCAATGGCTGAACCTCGATGCCACTGAAGTAGCTGTCGCCGCTGATGATTTCGTCGAGTTTCTTTGCTACGTCAATTTTGTTATATTCGATGCCGATGACACCTTTCGGAGCGTTGACGGCTTTCATCAAAACCTTGACGCCGACGAGAAACTCCATCGGTTTCTCGATGAGGAGGCGGTTGTCGCATGTGAGATAAGGCTCGCATTCCGCCGCGTTGATGATGACGTATTCGGCTTTCTTGTCCTTCGGTATCATGAGTTTCACGTAGGTCGGGAATGTGGCGCCGCCGAGGCCGACGATGCCGTGCTGTTTGACGCGTTCCACAATCTCCTCGCTCGTGAGTGTGATGTCTTTTATTAATGTGTCGGATGTGTCGATGCCTTCGAGCCACTCGTCGCCTTCAACGTCGATGAAGATGGCTGGCTTGCGGTAGCCTGTGTGGTCCATGACGTCGTCGATTTTCGCGACGGTGCCGCTCACCGAGGAGTGGACGTTGGCGGAGATGAAGCCTTTCGCCGTGGCGATGAGCTGTCCGACTTTCACTTTGTCGCCCTTCGCGACTATCGGTTCCGCTGGCGCTCCGAGGCATTGTCCGAGCGGGATGATGGCCTGCTTCGGGATTTCAAAGTCTTTGATGGGTCGATCTGACGAAAGTTTGTTTTCTTCCGGATGAACGCCACCTAATTTAAATGTCTTGATCGGATTCATGCGATGTTATTTACTTTCGTTGTTCACTGATTTGTTTTCTGTCTGCGCCGGTTCTTCGGCTTTCGGTTTCCTTGGCGGGAAGTTGACTTCGAGGATGGAGCCTCTCGGACATACTTCGACGCATTTGCGGCACTGTTTGCATTTCGTGTAGTCGATGTAGGCGAGGTTGCCGCGCATCTCGATTGCCTCGAACGGGCATGTCTTGAAGCATTTCTGGCATGCGATGCAGGCCGCGTTGCAGTTCTTCATCGCGATGGCGCCTTTCTCGGTGTTGTTGCATGCCACATATACGCGGCGGTTGTTCTTGCCTTTGTAACGCAGTTCGATGACGCCGCGCGGACAGGCTTTGGCGCACGCTCCGCAGCCGACGCATTTGCTTTCATCGACTTCGGGAAGGCCTGTCTCCTTGTTGATGTGGATGGCATCGAAGGCGCATTTCTTCACGCAGTCGCCGTGGCCGAGGCAGCCGTTGGGACAGCCGTTCCCGCCGGCGTACAGCGTCGTGGCAAAGGCGCAGATGTCCGCACCCTCGTAATGCACCTTTCTCGGTGCGTTTTGACAGGTGCCGTTGCAGCGCACGACGGCAATCATCGGCTCCTGCACGGTAGCGGTCAATCCAAGGATTCCGGCGACTTTGGCCATGTCGGAACCAGGACAGTTCAGTCCGGAGAGACTGCTCTTCTCGGCGGCGGCTTTCACACACGCCTCGGCGAAGTTACGGCAACCAGCGAAACCGCAGCTGCCGCAGTTGGCTCCGGCCAATGCGCTCTCAACCTCGTCGATGAGTGGGTTCTCCTCAACCTTGAACTTCTTCGCGACGAAGTATAAAACCACCGCCGCAATACCTCCTAAAACTCCCAGAATCACTAAGGACCATAATAAGATGCTGTTCATATTTTGATGTTTAATAATGATTGAATCAAGTCTGATATTCCAAAATTTCAAGCCGCAAAAATATGAATTTTTTTCATTGATACAGTAACAAAATTTGAAAAATGTTACACGAAAATTTCAGGGGACTTCTATTTTTACTTTTTCCACGCCGCCCTTTTGGATTTCGCGAAGTCC
>JAUNNU010000210.1 GCA_030537295.1 Bacteroidia bacterium | reverse complement strand
GACAGCATAAAAAATGGTGATATACATTTACACCATTTTTATAATAATACCGATTCTGTTGATTTTTACATTGGGTTGCCAATAAGTTCCGACAATGAAATAAATTCGTATGATTTGAATTTTCAGAACGTGCGATGCGTATTTAGGATTAAATCAGAATAAGACCGTATGCAATAATGGTCATGTTTTGTCGTTATCACGCTGTAAATCATGTAATATGAAAAAAATGTCGCTTTTTTCCGTTTTATTATTCCTTATGTCATGCACAAGCCGATTTGAGGAGCCAGAAAAAGTCAAAGACATCCATCTGAATGAAAATCAAGCATTCATTGCCGTGCCGAATGCGATTGAATGCGATGAAAACGTCTTGGTGCTGCAGTCGCGGCTCAATCTTTCAAATATCAACATCGTGAAATTCGATTCGACGGGAGTCATTGACAACGAAACAATTGATTTCGCTGATGAATTGTACGGATATTTCATGTTTTTTAAAAGCAAAGATACGGTTGCATATTTCCCGTTGACAGACGAAACAAATTCATTGCAATTATTAAATCGCAAAGGTCTTGCGTATGACGAGATTGACCTGGATCCGGCAGTTGCAGCAATGAATCCGGCAATTGGTTTAAAAGGCATTGGAAATCAAGTGTTTGTTGGAAATTCATCAATAGAACACAACGTTGCGTATGCTGATGAACGCGCAATGTACTATGAAAGCGTCAGTCCGGTTTGCAGTGTCGATTTGAATGACGGCGGCGTTAATGTCTTTGGTGAATTTCCTGAATCCTACAAAAAAAACAACGGCAATTTTTATGATTGGTTTCCTGTGATCTGCCCTTTGGATAACAATTGCTGCATTATGTCATTTGCCCGCGATGACAGCATCTATTTTTATGAAAACGGGATCAAAAAAGAATCTTTCCTGTGCAAGAGCAAGTATATCGACGGATTCGCCCCGATGGACGACACGAAAGCATTCGACATGGGATATTGCAGAAATTACATCTTGTCACAGCCCAAATACTCCGATTTGATTTATAACAGCTATGCCAATGATTACTACCGAGTTGCCGAACATACCAGGAAAGTCGGAAACAACGGCAGATATGCTGAAGACCACGACCCGACGTGGTCAATAATCGTCATGGATTCGTCTTTCACGGTGAAAAAAGAATATTGTTTCAAGATAGACGAATATGATCCGAGATTGGTTTTGCCGGGCAAGGAAGGTGTTTACATATTGAAAAATTCAAAAAGTGATAAACGCCTGACATTGACACTTTTTAAGTTCTGATTATGAGAAATTCAAAAAATATAATCGCAGCCATCGTGTCTGTCTTGCTGCTTGCGGGATGCGGGCGTTATTCAAAAGAGACAGACAGTTTCAACAACGTTTTGAGGCGGTACGACATGGAAATCCCAAACGGAGAACATTGTTTTGTCGTCATCCCGGAGTTTTCATGTTACGGTTGCATCCAGGAAACGTGGCTTTGGCTTGAGAAAAATGTCACCGAAAAACCAAGTTATGACATGACCGTCATTGACTTTAACAAAAATGATGCTTTTGTTAAGAAAATAAACTGTGACGTGTGCTTTGATACCTTGGGAATTCTGAACGATGTGTGTTTTGACATGGCAAATCCGATGATTGTCAAAACATCCAACAAAAAAATCAAGTCAATAATCTCAATTGACTCAAGATACATTGACGAGACTTTGGAATCAAATCTTGCGGGTTATATTTAATGTCGCTTCTGTCAAAGAGTATGTTAATGAAATAAGCTGCGCATGGGCTGTACGTGATGAAAGTCGCGCTCAACGACGGAAAGGTGTTCGAGGAGAAAATCGTGAAGGAATAAGTTTATCCAAAATTTCCAATCTCCGTCTGGAAAATTATAATTACCTTTGCAACTCGGATGAAATGGTTACCAAATGATATCGCCTCATGGCGGTCGTTTGGCAGCCATTTTTTCGTAAATGGTTAAAAATCATCATTATGGAGAAGGAGATAATTATTTTTCAGACGAACGACTCAAAGAAAATCGAGGTCGTTTTTGAAGACGGGACAGTCTGGCTCACGCAGGCGCAGATGGCGGAGC
>JAUNNU010000209.1:1099-2134 GCA_030537295.1 Bacteroidia bacterium | reverse complement strand
CCTTGTTGTTACACACTATGACAGCGCCAATTGGAATCTCATCGGCTTCAAGCGCCTTTTGGGCTTCCTGATAAGCCATCTTCATAAACGATTCGTCGGAATACACTGAAAGAGCCATGGTCAAACTTTTTGAATGGTGAACGAATCCCAATCGGGTCCCAAAGGGAATTTTTCGCGGAAATGAGTCAGTTTTTCGGCACTCAAAGTGCAGTGCGCCACGCCTTCCTGATATGGCTCAACCTTGGAAATGACTTCGCCGCGTGCATTCACCACCTGCGACTCGCCACTGTAATGCAAGCCATTCGGGTCGTCACCGATACGATTCACACCTATAATATATGCCTGGTTTTCGATGGCGCGCGCCACCAAAAGTCCATTCCACACAATCATGCGCGAATCAGGAAAATTGGCAAGGTAAAAAGCCAAGTCATATTCATATTGTCCTTTTTCGTAACGGTTGCGTGCCCAAACGGGAAAACGCACATCGTAACACACCATGGGACGGATTTTCCAACCATTCAACTCAACAACAAGTTGATTTTCACCTTTTTCAACCAACTGGTTTTCGCCGCCGATGCTGAACGGATGACGTTTGTGATAGAGTTCATAGCTGCCATCGGGACGCATCCAAACGAGACTATTATAATAGGTGTGACCGATTTCAAGCAGAAGCGTTCCGCAAACAACGGCATTCTTCTCCTTTGCCATGGCACGAAGCCAACACATCGTTTCGCCATCGAGCGGTTCGGCGAATTGGCGCGGATCAACTGGAAAAGCCGTAGTGAAAGTTTCGGGAAGCAGAATCAAATCGGTATTGTTCTGCACTTTATCAAGCAAACGCGAGAAGTTTTCAAGGTTTGCAGCCTTGTCTTCCCAACGGAGGTCGGTCTGTATGTAGGAGATGTTGAGGTCGGTCATGATTGGATTTAGAATTGTCTATAGAGACGTAGCACGCTACATCTCTACAAGTCAATCAATTAATGTGGCAACACCATTTTCAAACAAATACTCAGGCGCAATGTCGATAGTTCCATC
>JAUNNU010000209.1:0-1061 GCA_030537295.1 Bacteroidia bacterium | reverse complement strand
TTTCCACTCCACGGTATCAGTAATGGTGAACGATTTAAACAAATTCAAATCACTCAAACAATGAAAAACCGGATAACGGTCAATGACAGGCATAAAATCAAAAATGCGCTTCTGCCCATTGTTGAACGACAAAAGCATTTTATATCCATCAATATAATGTGCATCAATAACTTCGAGAAACATGGAAATCATTTTAAAGGTTCTATTCTATTTGGCTCTTCGCCATTCACTGCTTGATTCCAAGCTGTTTTGAGTTCATCTCTATGAAGGTCAAGCCATTCAAAAATTAAACGCAATGCTCTTTCAGATATTTCACCCTTTACCTTCCCGTTTTCAATTTCAATTGTCACCTTATCACCTTGATAATCTGCATGAAAATGTGGTGGATTGTGATCAAGAAATTTCAATGTGATGATAATTCCGAAAAATTCTGATATCTTAGGCATAACTTTTAGAGATTTATTTCGTAAAATTACAAATATTTCTGAGATATTATTGCTTTTGAAAATCAATAATTCACACAGCAAAAATAGTACTTTGTATTAAACTCTATGGAAAAATATGAAATTATTTGATTTTTCCATAGAGTTTTATCAAAATCGGATGCTATGTCACCGAATTTTTATTGTAGAGACGTTGTAACAACTTCTCTACATGGGCAATTCACAATGTTTAGAACTGGAAATAAATAAACGCCTGCAAGTCGGCGGTAATGAATTGATAGACGATAAACACAACCAAAGCCGTCACCAAAACCATCAAAGCGAGTGGCATACGCGAGAACCAAATGCGGTAACGGCGCTTGAAACGGTCAGGCAGCCAATGGATGACGAGACCGAAGATGATGAGCGCGAACACTTTCCAATAATTTAGGGCAATGTCAGGTATCACGCTCAAATCCCAATGGCTACCAATTTGGTTCACCATGTTTTTCGCTGTGTTCCAAGCGGTTTCGTTGGCTTCCACGGGGTCGAGGTTCGAGCCGCTGCGGAAGAACAATCGCGTGAAGGTGATGAAAGTGAAGGTCTGAAAAACAGCCCAAGCGTCTTGCAGCCATTGCC
>JAUNNU010000102.1 GCA_030537295.1 Bacteroidia bacterium | reverse complement strand
AAATATACAAATATTTATTTGATTATCAAAGAGTTTTATTTAGAATTGCCCATAAAGAAGCGTTTGCTGTTTACGGATCTTTTCGAAATCGCCAAAATTGAAAATTCCTCAAAGTGAACTTACGCGAATGCTCACCGGTTTGGTGTGGGCTTCCGTATTTGAGGAAAAGGTGTTTGGCGATACCTGAAAAGAAAATAGGGAAATGCCACACCTTTTTAATTTGTCCTCAAAATCTTTAAAATATGGAAGTAAAGGAATTTTTGGAGAATCTGTCAGACTGCTTCGACGACACAGAGGCGGGCGAAATCACGGTGAATGCGGTTTTCAAGGACTTTGACGAGTGGGACTCGCTGTCGGCTTTGGCGATAATAGCCATGTGCCACAAAAAATACGGCGTCAAGCTGACCGGCGCTGAAATCAGGGAGGCCGAGACAATCATGGATCTGTATAACCTCGTAGAGTCTAAACTGTAGATGGAAGCTTACATCAAGGCGATCTCATATTACCTCCCGCAGAAAGTACGGACAAACGAGGAGCTTGTGTCCATGTTCCCGGAATGGACGGTGAAGAAGATAACAAAAAAGGTCGGGATAGAAGAGAGACACGTGTCGGGTGACAGCGAATGCGCCTCCGACATGGCGGTTGCGGCCGCCGAAAAGATGTTCACGGAACACGGCATTGACAGGAATGACATCGACTTCGTGCTGCTGTGCACGCAAAGCCCGGATTATTTCCTGCCATCGTCATCATGTGTCATTCAAGAGAGACTGGGGCTGAAGACCTCGTGCGGTGCTTTTGACTACAACCTCGGCTGCTCTGGATTCGTGTATGGATTGGCGGTCGCGAAAGGGCTGATAGCCGCCGGAATCGCAAGGAACGTCCTGCTGCTTACATCGGAAACATACACGAAGCATCTTCACGAAAGGGACAAGGGTAACATGACGATATTCGGGGATGCGGCGGCGGCAACATTGGTGTCAACCGACGGGTTCGCCTCGATAGAGGAGTTCTCGCTCGGCACCGACGGCAAAGGCCGTGAAAACCTGATTGTAAGGACCGGCGGAATGAGATGCCCTTCAAAAGCCGGTGACACCAGCTATGACGAAAACGGCAACCCGAAATCGTCCGACCATCTGTTCATGAATGGGTCTGAAATTTTCAATTTTACAGCGGAAATTGTACCGCCGCTCGTGGACGATGTCTTGTCCAAGAACAAACTTCTGAAAGAAAACGTGAATCTGTTCGTTTTCCACCAGGCGAACAAGTACATACTTGATTTCCTGAAGGACATGGTCGGCGTTGAAGATGACAGGTTTTATTATTACGTTTCAAAAGTCGGAAACACTGTTTCTTCAACATTGCCGATTGCGCTTTGGAATGCCTGTGGAGAAAACAGAGCCATTGGCAATGTGCTGATTGCCGGTTTCGGTGTCGGTTATTCATGGGGAGGTTGTATCTTAAACTTTAAGTGATATGTTGTTCCAATCAATTGAATTTCTGATTTTCCTGCCGATAGTTTTCCTGCTCTATTGGTTCGTCTTCAAGAAATTGAAGGTTCAAAATGCGCTCGTCTTGGTCGCCAGCTACGTGTTCTACGGATGGTGGGACTGGCGTTTCCTGATTCTGATCGCGATAACCAGCGGCTTCAGCTACTGGAGCGGGCTGCTCATCAAAAGCAACGAAGACAAGCCCAAAGCGCAGAAATGGATTTGCGCCGGGAACATCATCCTGAACCTGCTGATTCTCTTCGCGTTCAAGTATCTGAATTTCTTTTCGGAAAGCCTTGTAGCCCTGTTTGCACTCTTCGGGATACACCTCGACTGGGTGACGCTGAAGATAATACTCCCCGTCGGAATAAGTTTCTACACTTTTCAGGCGTTGAGCTACACCATCGACGTTTACAGGAAAAAGATCGAGCCGACAAGGGACATCGTGGCGTTCTTCGCCTTCATCAGCTTCTTCCCGCAGCTCGTGGCCGGCCCAATCGAACGCGCCACGAACCTTCTTCCGCAATTCCTGAAACCGAGGAAGTTCGACTACGCAACCGCCGTTGACGGATGCCGCCAGATGCTGTGGGGCTTCTTCAAGAAAGTGGTCGTCGCCGACAACTGCGCCGTTTACGTGAACGAGGTCTTTGAGAGTTACCAGAGTCAAAGTGGAAGCACACTCGCCCTCGCCCTGATCCTCTTTGCGTTTCAGTTATACTGCGACTTCTCCGGTTATTCCGACATCGCCATCGGCACCGCCAAGTTGTTCGGCATCAATCTCATGAGGAACTTCAACTATCCATATTTTGCGACTTCATTCTCCGACTATTGGAAAAGGAATCACATCTCCCTGACAACTTGGTTCATGGACTACGTCTATTACCCGATGATTGGCGGGAGCGACAGGCTTTGGTACTGGAATCTGTGCATGATAGTTACATTCCTCTTGAGCGGGTTGTGGCACGGCGCGAGCTGGACGTTCGTCGCTTGGGGTCTTTATCAGGGCGTTTTCATTGTCATCTCAATGAACCTCGGCAAGAGACGGAAAAAGTTCGAGAAGAAGCATAAACTGAAAAACAACATGGCATACGAATTCCTGTGCATGTTTGTCACATTTTTCATCGTATGCATCGGACTTGTCCTTTTCCGCGCCGAGAGCATCGGGCAGGCGTGGGAATACGTGTGCGGGATGATGCAGTTCGGCACGTTAAAGGCGGTTTACAGATTTTTCCTGCCAAACAGACTGTTGTGTTGGCCAACTAACTTATTCATTATCATTATGCTTGTTGTAGAATGGGTAAGCAGAAACAAGCAGCATGGGCTGAATTTGCAGAAAGTTAAACCATCAATAGTCAGATATTTAATATATTACGCAATTTTGACATTCATCATTTTGAATTTCGGAACCAAGCAGGCTTTTATATATTTCCAATTCTAAATAATTTTTGACATGAAAAAATTCATCATCAAAACTATATTTGTTATTTTACCTTACTTGCTTTGCTTTTCGTTTTTGTGCAAATATAGATACCAAATAGTTCCATTTGAGTCATCAATAAGTTTTGATTCTAAAATATACGATTTGAAGAACAAAAATTTCAAAACAATTGACAACATAGCTGTTGGTTCTTCAATGACGTTAAACAATTTAAACACAACAACTTTGATGAAATATCTAAAAAACGAAACTTATTATAACGTATCTTCTTGGGGACAGGATATTAATGTTGATTATGAGATGATAAAAATTTTAACACACAGATATTCTCCACATCGTATAATCATGGTTACTTGTGCCAATGATTTCTATTGTGACAATTTAGACTGCAAAAACAGTGTCAAAAATTACTTGAGCAAAGATTATTTGGACATTCCATATATGATGATATATAAAATCAATTCTAAATTTTATGATTCTGATGAAGACTATCGTAATTGCAGGAATGCGACAGATGATTACACAAACCTGAACTATGATGAATGTGGCGGGATAGAATTGAAAGTATATGGTGACAATATCTCATCCAAACGCTGGAATACAACTTCAACATTTAACTTTGCCAAAGACAAAGAATGTTATGAATCTTTAATCAAGATATGCGAGTATCTGAAATCGGAAAATATAGATTTATTGCTAATAAACACACCTGTAAGGCGACATTATTATTGCAACAATTATGATGATGTTGAAAAGCATGTATTATTATGTGACTCAATTGTGAAGAGCTATGGATTTTTTTACTCGAATGAGATTGATTTTGAAAAATATAATGATTCGTTGTTTTCAGATTGCTCCCATTTGAACGTCGAAGGGGCAAAATTGTTTACAGATGAATTCTGCAAGAAATATTTTGAATAACCTTCAATCACCAACTCGGCTTCACAACATTTGCAGTCAAAAAAATCAGACCGCAAAATCGGAATTAGTCAAAATTTAACTAATTCAAAAAAAACCTTCAATTTTTCAAGTAACATTTCCCGTTTTTGTACTACGTACCTGAATATTTGACCTATAGGTCTGATTTTACCCTAATATTTGTCTATTATCCCAAAATGATTATTCCTTCACGAATCTCACTTTCGTTTCATCATTTATCACCATCATGTAAACTCCTGACGGATAACTTCTTACGTCAACGGTGCGGGAATTTTCAACATTTTCTACGAGCTGCCCGATGGAATTGTAAATCTCAATTGTCTTAACATCAATCCCTTCAATATTGATGAAATCTGTTGTCGGATTCGGATAAATTCTCGCTGCAACATTTTGATTTTCAGAAATATCGGTTATATCAACAACCAAAAAGTCCGCGTCGTCAACGGTCTTTGCCGGAACGGATTCGAGGCCGTTGTTATAGACGGATTTGAGCTGATAATAATAAGTCCCGATTTCAAGGTCGCCGTCGGTGTAAGTCGTGACGTTTTTCGGCAGCGAGTTGATGAGTTCCATCTCTTCAAGGCTCGTGCCGCGGTAGAGGTTGAAGCTCTGTATCGTGTTTGTCGTGCCGGTCTCCCAACTCAGGCTTGCGCTCATGTTTCCGGTCAGGTCGTCAAAAACGTATTCGCCGTTGAGGTTGAAGGCGTTCTCTTTCGGGTTCGGGTCGTCGTATGGGATGAAGAAACAGAGCTGAGAGAGATTCTCGGTTGTCGCGATTTCGGTTGAATGTCCGGTTTCGAGGTCAACGGTGCGGATGCAGCTGTAGTCATAGACGTACATCCACGTATCTGTCTCATATTCACACCAATACAAAATTCCCGTATTGTAGTCGAAGCCGCCAGATTGGAGGTAAAGCACCTCGTAGTCTTCATCGATGCCGGTGTAGCCGACCATGTTCAGCGTGGCGGTCTGCTTATCGACGATGTAGAGTGCGCTGCTTCTGCCGCCGCTGATGGCGTAGAGAGTGCCGTCGAGGGCGCACGCCAGCACGTAAATCGGGTCTTCGGTCGGGAAGTCGCCTATCTTGGTGACGTCGCCGGTGGCGAGGTTCACGGTGAAGAACTCGTTGTTGTAAGTCCCGTAGGCCGTGGCTGTGGTGTAATCGTAAGTCATCTCTTTCTGATAATAAGTGGAGCCGTCGTACCACAAGATTTCGCCGGTGAACGGGTCGATTTTGTTGAACCACTGAAAGCCTTCGTAGATGTCGTAGGCGTAGAGGTAGCCGTCGAGATAAACGCCGCCGTAGAGTTCCTCGTTGTTTATAACAGTAAGATTATTAGGCGATTGCATGTCATAATACGCGTAAGTCACTTCTTCGGAAATCACGTTGGTGACGGAGGCGTAGGCTGTCGGGCCGCGGAAGCCGCCGTGATTTTCAACATGTCGGCGCATCGGCGCGTCAACATGCGACTTGGCTTTTGGTTTCATGAAGAGGCTGTCGTTCACCTGCGGGAGAGCCGTCATTCCCGAAAGGATAATCATCGAAAGAAGCAAGGATTTTAATCTCATAAACGTGAAAATTTAAAGTTGCAAAATTAGTGAATTACCATCATAAAACCAACATTTTTTCAAAAACAGCGACAGCATAGTGGTAAGTGTTTTTCACCCGTTGAAATTTTTTTGGAAAAAATGTATTTTTATACTCGCCATTTTTTGGAAAAAATGTATTTTTGCAGTTGTAAAATTTTGGAAAAAATGTAAAAACTATGCTTAAGCGTAAGATTAGCAAGAAGATAGAAGAATATCTGAAATCAGATTCAAACAAGATGCTTATTGTTGATGGTGCAAGGCAGATTGGGAAATCGTACATAATAAGGTATGTCGGAAGGAAACTGTTTGAAAACTACATCGAAATCAACATGGAAGATGACAAGCTGAACGATAGGATTTTTGCGGATGCAAATTCCGTTAATAAATTTTATTTGGCTTTGAGTTCCGTGGCTGGCGAAAAGATGAAAGACCGACAGTCAACATTAGTGTTTATCGATGAGATTCAAGCATATCCGCATCTGTTCACGTTAGTGAAATTTCTGATGCAGGACAGACGTTTCACTTATATCGCAAGTGGTTCTCTTCTCGGTGTCACTTTGCGCAAAACACAGTCGATTCCAATCGGAAGCATTCAGCAGATTCACATGTATCCGCTTGATTTTGAAGAGTTTCTTTGGGCAAATAATGTAGGTGAAATGTTGATTGAAGAGATGCAGCGGTGCTTTGTTGCAAAAGAGTCGTTGCCGGAGGCCATTCATAAAAAGATTATGGGATTATTCCGACAATATCTGCTTGTCGGCGGCTTGCCTGATGCCGTAAATTCATTTATTGCCGAACACAACATATTCAATATCAGGAATATACAGAATGAAGTTTATGAACTTTATCTTGAAGATGCCGCAAAATACGAGGCCGACAGCAACAGGAAACTTAAAATTCAGCGCATCTACAAAATGATTCCATCGAGCCTTGAAAGCCGCAAGAAAAGGATTGTCGTGAAAGACATCGAAGACAAAGCGGGAAAACGAAGCAGCGACTATCAGGACGAATTTGATTATTTGGTTTCATCGGGAATCGCCCTCGAAGTCGATGCCATAAGCCAGCCGACGTTTCCGCTGATTCAGAACGCAGGGAAAAATCTTCTGAAGTTATATGTGAACGACATCGGGATTTTTACGGGCATATTATACCACAACAACATCAAGCCTTTGCTTGAGGACATGCGGAGCATAAATCTCGGCTCTGTTTACGAAACCGCTGTGGCACAAGAACTTAAGGCTCACGGTCATGAGCTGTTTTATTACGACAGCAAAAAAAACGGTGAGGTTGACTATCTGATTAACAACTATGAAAGTCTTTCCGCTATTCCGTTGGAGGTAAAGTCGGGCAAGGATTACACGGTTCACAGTGTGTTGGACAGGCTTTTGTCGGTTGAAGACTACGCCGTCAAGCGGGCATACGTGCTTTCAAACGAAGGAAACGTGAGCGAGAAAAACGGCGTGACATACATGCCTGTTTACAACGTGATGTTTTTCTAATGATTTTTATTTCTCCGTTTATTAAAATTCACTTCAAAAACCATATTTTGCACTGTCACCGTGCATTTTTCTTAAAAATCTGCACTATTGTTGTGCAATTTTCAATTTTTATGAAAATATGAAAACATTTCCCGAACTTTTTCCTTTCTCATCTTCATAAAAAACGTATTTTTGCAACTTGGAAAATTTAGATTTTTGAAAATTAAAATTTGAAATATATGGAAGAAAAGAAATTCAAACGTTACCTGATAACCACGGCGTTACCTTACGCCAACGGCCCCGTTCATATCGGCCACCTCGCCGGCGTCTATGTCCCGGCCGACACCTACGTTCGCTACCTCCGCATGAAAGGCGAAGACGTGCTCTTCGTCGGCGGCTCCGACGAACACGGCGTGCCCGTCACCATCAAGGCAGAGAAAGAAGGCGTCACGCCACAGGACATCGTCGATCGCTACCACAGCATAATCAAGAAGTCGTTCGAAGACCTCGGCATGAGCTACGACATCTATTCGAGGACGACATCCGCCATCCATCACGAGACGGCGGCGGAGTTCTTCTCGAAGCTATACAACGAAGGCAAGTTCATCGAGAAAGAGACCGAGCAGTTCTTCGACCCTGAACGCAACAAGTTCCTGAGCGACCGTTACATCATAGGCACATGCCCGAAATGCGGTAACGACCGCGCCTACGGCGACCAGTGCGAGAAATGCGGCAGCACACTCAGCCCCGAGGAACTCATCGACCCGCATTCCGCCATCAGCGGCGCGAAACTCGTGAAGAAGATGACTAAACACTGGTACCTGCCTCTCGAACAATACGAGGAATGGCTCCGCCAATGGATTCTCGAAGGTCATAAGGAATGGAAATCAAACGTTTACGGACAGGTGAAGAGCTGGCTCGATGGCGGACTGCAGCCTCGCGCCGTCACCCGCGACCTCGACTGGGGCGTGCCGGTGCCCGTGAAAGACGCCGAAGGCAAAGTGCTGTACGTGTGGTTCGACGCACCTATCGGCTACATCTCCAACACCAAGGAGATATGCGCACAGCGCGGCGACGACTGGGAGAAATGGTGGAAGTCGGACGACACCAAGATGGTCCATTTCATCGGAAAAGACAACATCGTGTTCCACTGCATCATCTTCCCTTGCATGCTGAAAGCCTACGGCGACGGCTTCATAGTGCCGGAGAACGTGCCGGCCAACGAGTTCCTCAACCTCGAGAACGACAAGATCTCGACTTCACGCAACTGGGCCGTGTGGCTCCACGAATACCTCGAGGAATTCCCCGGAAAACAAGACATCCTGCGTTATGCGCTCACCGCAAACGCACCGGAGACCAAAGACAACAACTTCACGTGGAAAGACTATCAGGACAGAAACAATAACGAGCTCCTCGCCATCTTCGGCAACTTCGTGAACCGTATCATGGTGCTGACTCACAAATACTACGAAGGCGCGGTACCGGCGATGGAGAACCTCACCGAACGCGACAACGAAGTCATCGCCGAGATGAACCAGTATCCTGAGAAGATCGGACATCTCCTTGAGACCTACAAGTTCCGCGAAGGCGTGGGCGAGCTGATGAACCTTGCACGCTTGGGCAACCGTTACCTCACCGAAAACGAGCCTTGGAAACTCTTCAAGACCGACCCTGAACGCACCAAGACCGTCATGGCACTCTCGATGCAGATCGTGGCGAAACTTGCGATTTTGAGCGAGCCGTTCCTGCCGTTCAGCGCGAAGAAACTTCAGAATATGATTGGCCTGAAAGTCGAAGGCTGGGATCAGGCGAAAACCACGGAGCTTCTCGCCGCCGGTCACGTCATCGGGACACCGGAGCTTCTGTTCGAGAAGGTCGAAGACAGCGTCGTCGAGGCGCAAATCAAGAAACTTGAAGAGACGAAGAAACAGAACGAGCTGAATGCCTGGAAACCCGCGGAGGTGAAGCCCAACGTCAGCTTCGACGACTTCGGCAAGTTCGACATCCGCGTGGGCACCGTGCTTGAATGCACCAAGGTTCCGAAGGCCGACAAGCTGCTTCAGTTCCTCATCGACGACGGTATGGAGAAACGCACCATCGTCAGCGGCATCGCGAAGCATTACCCCGACCCGCAGGTGCTCGTCGGAAAGCAGGTCTGCTTCATCGCGAACTTCGCCCCGCGCAAGCTGAAAGGCGTGGAGAGCGCAGGCATGATACTCTCCGCCGAGGACAAAGACGGCCGCCTCGTCGTCATCACCCCGAGCGACACTGTGACGCCGGGATGCTCGATAGGATAAGTTAAGAGTTAAAAGAGTAGAGTTAAGAGAGGCTGGCGCAAGAGGGTTTGAACCGCTGCGTCAGCCTTTAACATACCAAAAAACTCGTGTAACTTGTGTTAAAAAACCATTAAAAAATTATTTTTCAGAATTTCGTTTTTGTATTGAAAAATTTGAAAATATCATTTTTTCTTACTGTATTTTATAACCATATTTGGTTATTTTTGCAGCCGAAAATTTATTTTGAATGTACGAACAGTATTTGACATATCATCACATTCCATGCGGTGCGATACTTGATAGAATCATAACCAAAGAACATCTCTCACAGCGTGAATTGGCATTGCGTTCCGAGATACCTTACCAGAGAATCAACGACTTCATCGCTAATCGAAGGAGGATTTCTCCCGAAAACTCCCTCAAGTTGGAAAGGGCTTTAGGCGTTGAATATCAATGCTTCTTTTATCAGATTCAGACTAATCATGAGATTTATTTAGCCACAATGCGTTTTTCGGAGAAGCTACAGCCCGACATGTCAAAATACAGAAAAACTCTGTTTTGGGATACGGATTCCAGCACTCTCGATTGGCAACGCAATTCGGAATGGATTATCCGAAGGGTTTTTGAATATGGCAATCAGAGCGAAATTGAAGAGACCATTCGGTTTTATGGAAAAACAAAGATTATCAATATTTTACAAGGTATTAAAGACTCTTGGAATTTGCAAAACAGAAATGACAATGCAGAAAAATATTTGAGTTATGAATTTGAGGACTGATATTGCGACTCCGTTGTTAAAGGTATCCTTGGTCGCTAACTTTGGATGAAATCGTTGATGGCTTCAAAAGGCTTCCAATGTTCAACGATTATACGGAAATCAGATGCCTCAAAGGAAAGTATTGGGAGTTTGTGGTGGAAGATTTAATGGAACAAATTCCGATAATGAAGAAGATGGTTTTACCAGAATGAAAACCATATAGGATGCAGCACATTTGCCATGTTATCAATATCATTATTTTGATTAATCTGATTGCACAACTTTTTAATTTACACAACATCACGTAAAGCAGACGCATCAGAAAGCGACCTCGGGTTTTACGGTAAACAACGTTCTTAAATCATACCAAACAATGAATCAAACAAAAACTCGTGCAACTTGTGTTACTAACCTCGTGCAACTTGTGTCTCAAACCCGTGCAACTTGTGTTAAAAAAACATATAACTTGTGCAAAAACCAACCCCAAAAATTATTTTTCAAAATTTTGTGTTTGTATTGAAAAAAGTTGTACTTTTGCACCTCGAAAAAAGGACGGGATGTAGCGCAGCCCGGTAGCGCGCTTCGTTCGGGACGAAGAGGCCGCAAGT
>JAUNNU010000101.1 GCA_030537295.1 Bacteroidia bacterium | reverse complement strand
TAAAACACCTAAAGCAATGATTTTAACAACAGAAGAGTTAGTAAAGAAATACAAGCAGCGCACCGTGGTGAAGGGTGTGAGCGTGGAGGTGAGCCAGGGCGAGATTGTGGGGCTTCTTGGTCCCAACGGCGCCGGCAAGACCACCACATTTTACATGATAGTGGGGCTGATAAAGCCGTTCTCCGGCCACGTCTATCTCGACGGACTGGAAATTACACAGTTCCCGATGTATAAACGTGCGCAGCTCGGCATCGGATACCTCGCGCAGGAGGCGTCGGTGTTCCGTCAGATGTCGGTCGAAGACAACATCTATTCGGTGATGCAGTTCAAGGAGAGCATGACGAAGCAGCAGCGCGCCGAGAAGCTCGAGTCGCTTCTCGATGAGTTCGGGTTACAGCACATCCGCAAGAGCAAGGGCATACAGCTCTCCGGCGGTGAGCGTCGCCGCTGCGAGATAGCACGCGCACTCGCCATCGACCCGAAGTTCATACTCCTCGACGAGCCGTTCGCCGGCGTTGACCCCATCGCCGTGGAAGACATACAACGCGTCGTCGCAAAACTAAAAAACAAGAACATCGGAGTGCTGATCACCGACCACAACGCCAACGAGACGCTGTCGATAACCGACCGCGCATATCTCGTCTTCGAAGGCAAACTCCTCAAAGCCGGCACACCCGAAGAGTTGGCCAACGACCCCGTAGTCAGAAGCCATTACCTCGGAAGCAACTTCGAGCTCCGCAAAAAAGAATACTAACCTCTGTAGAAGATGACAGAGAGAAGGATGTAGAAAAGGAAGATGAACGGCAACGCCACCCACTGGAAGACGGCGAACGTCACCACGGCGAACGCCACGAGGATGTAACGGAGCCTGTTGTCAGCGAACTTCAGGTTCTTCATCTTGAAGGAGAAGAACGGCACCTCGCTGACCATCAACCAGCTGAAAACCAATATCATAACGATAAAGAAATATGGGTTGTTGACGATTTTCATCAGCAGCCCGTTTTCGTCTATGCGCATCATCATTATAGAAAGCGACGCGACGGACAGGCCCACGGCGGGCACCGGGAGGCCGAGGAAAGAACTCGTCTGACGTGTGTCGATGTTGAATTTCGCGAGACGCACCGCTGCGAAGGCGGCAAGGACAAACGCCGTGAAAACGAACACGTTCACGCCGCCGACCATCCACTCCACGCCCATGTCTTTCATGTAATGAGCCAGGATGAACGAAGGCGCGACACCCGATGAGACGACATCCGCCAACGAGTCGAGCTCGCCTCCGATCGGCGATTTCGCGTCAAGCGCACGGGCGGCGAAACCATCGAAGAAATCGAATACGGCGGCGGCAAACAACATCAGAGCCGCAACGAAATGAAAACCTTCGAAAGTCAAATATATTGAAATGCAACCACTTATCAGATTGCAGCAGGTAATTGTGTTCGGGATATGCTTTCTTATCGACATGATTTTTTCCAAAATTTTTGCAAAAATAGTGCTTTTTTATTTCCATCATCAAAAAACACATTTTTTTATCTAAATAAGTCTGTCTCATTTCAAAAAAAATTCATACCTTTGCGGCGTTTTATTTTTTCGAGAAAAAAGAAGAGAAACGCCATCAGAAACAATCATTTTTTGCTGTCAGAATGTTAAACATCTATATTATATGAAAAAATTTATCAGGAAAATCGCATTAGCTCTTTGTGTCATTGCAACATGTTATTCCGTTGAGGCACAAAGGGTTCTCACGCTTCAGGATTGCCGCAGCATGGCACTTGAGGACAACAAGAACATGCAGATTTCGCAGGAGAACGTGAAGATGGCCGAATACGACAGGAAAATTGCGAGAGCAAATTATTTCCCGAAAATTTCGGCAACCGGCACTTACATGTACAACAACAGAAGGATTCAGCTTTTGTCGGACGACCAGCTGAACGGCATCGGGAACGCCGGCACACTCGCCGCCCAGGGGTTAGGGGACAACATCACCCAAACAATCACTGACTTATTCCAGTTCGCGCCGGACATCCAGCAGTTGATACTCCAAAGCGACCTCTTCAAGAACTTCATCCAGAGCCTGCCCAACGCGAGTGTGTTCCAGTCACTCAACGCTGTCGGCGACGAGATCGTCAACACTCTGACCCCCGACACACGCAACATCACGGCGGGAATAATCACGGTTGAAGAGCCGATCTACGTCGGCGGCAAGATCCGCGCCTACAACAAGATCGCCGATTTCGCGCAGGAGCTGGCTCTTTCAAAGCTCTCGACCGAGCAGCAGGAGATCATCGCCACCACCGACCAGGCCTATTGGCAGATCGTCTCGTTGGCCAGCAAGCTCAAACTGACGGAGAGCTACGTCGAGCTTCTCCGCACCATGACGGGCAACGTTGACAAGCTCGTTGACGAAGGCATGGCGACAAACGCCGACAGGCTTTCCATAAAGGTGAAGCTCAACGAAGGCGAGATGACACTACTGAAGGTGCAGAACGGACTCACACTGTCCAAGATGCTCCTCTGCCAGCGTATCGGGCTGCCACTCGACAGCGACATCAAGCTCGCCGACGAAGACCTTGAAGACGTGGAAGTGCCCGCCTATCAGCAGGAATACGACGAAGAGTTCATCATGGAGAACCGTCCTGAACTCAAGAGCCTCAACATCGCGACGCAGATCTACGACAAGAAAGTGAACATCGCGCGTTCGGAGTTCCTTCCGACCGTGGCGTTCGTCGGCAACTACATAGTGTCGAACCCGTCGTTGTTCAACGGTTTCGAGAAGCAGTTCAACGGCATGTTCAACATCGGCGTTGTCGCCAAGATCCCGATTTACCATTTCGGTGAAGGCGCCAACAAGATCCGCAAGGCGAAGTCAGAAGCCGCGATACAACGCATGAAACTTGACGAGACCAAGGAACTCATCATGCTCCAGGTCAGCCAGTACGAGAACAAGATAAAAGAGGCGGAGTCGCGTCTGACCATGACGACAGAGAAGATGTCGGATGCCGAAGAGAACCTCAGGATGGCGACACTCGGTTTCAACGAAGGCATAGTGCCGTCATCGACGCTCAACGCCGCGCAGACAGCATGGCTCCAGGCGCATTCCGACTTCATCGACGCCAAGATTGATGTCATCATGTCAAATACATATCTGAAGAAAGCAGTCGGAAGTTTGAATCAAGAAGATTAATTTGAAAATTTTTATAAACAAGAAATAACAAAAGTAAAAGAACCGCATAAGGGTTCCGTATCCATAAAACACACAAAATCATGGTATCAGAGAAAACACAGAGAATCAACACCTTCATCGCATTAGGTGTTTTGGCGATTGTCATCGCGGTGATATGCGTAATCGGAATAGTAACATACGGCAAGACTGACGAGATATTGCAAGGTCAGGCCGAGGCGACGGAATACCGTGTTTCGAGCAAGATTCCGGGAAGAATCATGGAGTTCCGTGTCCAAGAGGGGCAGCACGTGAAGGCTGGCGACACATTAGCCATCATCGAGGCTCCGGAAGTTGACGCGAAGAAAGCGCAGGCGGAGGCCGTCCAGACACAGGCCCGCGCCTTAAACGACAAGGCGGAGGCCGGCGCGCGCGCCGAACAGATACAGGGCGCATACGAGCTGTGGCAGAAAGCCAAGGTCGGCAGCGAGATCATGGAGAAGTCATTCAAACGCGTGAGCAACCTTTATAAAGAAGGTGTGGTGAGCGAGCAGAAATACGACGAGACCAAGGCTCAATATGACGCGGCCAAGGCCACTGAACGCGCCGCCAAGTCACAGTACGACCTCGCAGTCAACGGGGCGCAGAAAGAAGACAAGGAGATGGCAGCAGCCAAGTACGAACAAGCCAAAGGCGTCGTCGCTGAAGTCAACTCATACATCAACGAGACATACCTCACAGCATACGCCGACGGCGAAGTCATGGAGATCTTCCCACACATCGGCGAACTCGTGGGCACCGGCGCGCCAATCATGAACATCGCGATGATGGACGACATGTGGGCCACGTTCAACGTCCGCGAGGACTACATTCCCAAGATGTCGATGGGACAGACGTTCACAGCCGAAATCCCGGCCCTCGGCGGCAAGACCACGACAATGTGCGTTTACAACATGAAAGACCGCGGCGACTATGCCGCATGGAAAGCGACGAAGCAGACAGGTCAATACGACCTCAAGACTTTTGAAGTCCGCGCGAGGCCGACAGAAGAGATCGAAGGCCTGAGACCCGGCATGACAGTGTTGTTCAGAATTAACAAACAGTAAAAGATGCATCAGTTAAAGCAAATCTTAGCTATCGCCCGCCGCGAGCAGAAACGCCTGCTCTCGCGTCCGATATATATCTTCTGCATGGTGATAGCCCCGATCTTCGGGTTCGTGTTCTTCACCACGCTGATGCGCGAAGGATTGCCTTGTGACCTGCCGGCCGGTGTCGTTGACGAAGACAACACCTCCATAACACGCGAACTGATGCGCAACCTCGACGCATTCCAGCAGACAGAATTGGTCAAATATTACACCGACGTGGCTGAAGCGAGAAGGGCGATGCAGAGAGGCGAGATATACGGATTCTTCTACATCCCGGAAGGCACGACAGAACAGGCTTTAGCAAGCAAACAGCCTAAGGTGTCGTTCTATTCCGCCGCCTCGTACATGATTCCGGCGTCGCTCGTCTATCGCGACATGAGGATGATGTCAGAATTAGCGGCCGGCGGCGTGATGCGCTCGACACTCTACGCCAAAGGCTACACCGAAGACCAGGCGATGGCGGTGATACAGCCGATAAAGTGCGAGATGCACCCTATCGCCAACCCGCGCCTGAACTACTCGGTTTACCTCAGCAACACACTGCTTCCTGGACTTATCATGCTCCTCATCATGCAGGTGACGATATATGCTATTTATGTCGAGCTGAAAGAGTCAACGGCAAGCAAATGGTTAGGCATGGCCGACAACGACATCGTTGTGGCACTGACCGGGAAACTCCTGCCGCACGCCGCCATCTGGACGGTGATGGGAATACTCTGTCTGATGTGGCTCTACGGGTACTGGCATTTCCCGCTCAACAGCGGCATCTGGCCGATGGTGCTCAACATGTTCCTGCTCATGGCCGCGGCGATGGCGTTCGCCGTGTTCTTGTGCGGGATGGTGCCGTCGCTGCGCTGGGGCCTCAGCCTCGCGACGCTGTGGGGCGTGCTATCGTTCCCCATCTCCGGGTTCTCATTCCCGCAGATGGCGTTCCCCGACCCGCTCAAGGCACTGTCGTACTTCTTCCCGCTGCGTCACTATTTCCTTATTTATGTTGACCAGGCACTCAACGGACGACCGCTCGTTTACTCATGGCAAAACCTCGCGATGCAAGTGGGATTCCTGATACTTCCGTTACTCGTCTTGAGAAGACTGAAAACATTCTTGTTAGAATATCGCTATACACATTAATACAACAGATATGAAGTGGTTAAGAAATATTATCGATATTTGGCTATATGATATCAAAAACGCACTGTTCGACGAAGGCGCACTCGTTTTCTTTATCATAGTCCCACTGCTCTACCCTCTTCTGTACGCTTACCTCTATGGAAACGAGAAGACCTTCGATGTTCCGGCCGTCGCCGTTGACTGCTGCAACTCGTACAACAGCAGGGAGTTCCTGCGCATGGCTGACGGGACAGCTGACATACGCATCGTGGCACATTGCGCCGACATGCAGGAAGCGTTGGAACACATCAACAGGAAAGAGGCCTACGGTCTGATTTACATCCCGAAGGAATTCGACCGCGACCTGATGAGCCTGCAGCAGACCACCGTCGAGCTGTATTGCGACATGAGCGGGCTTCTTTACTACAAAGCCATCTTGAGCGGATGCACCGACGTGTCACTGCAAATGAACAAAACGATAAAGGCGAGCAGAATGCCCGGTGCGACTGACGAGCAGATCTCAGCGGCGCAGTACCCCATTGAATATGAGTACGTCCCGATGTTCAACACACAAAGCGGCTTCGCAACTTACATGATCCCCGCCATCCTGATGCTCATCATACAGCAGACAATGCTGTTCGGTGTCGGCATGGTTGCCGGCGAGGAACGCGAGAAAATACGCAGAGGCATCGCCGAACCTCATCTTATCGGGAAGAAACCACATGAGATTCTGATAGGAAAAGCATGTGTCTATTTTGTCATATACATCATCATCGCAGCCTATATGGTGTGCATAGTGTCTCAGATGTTCCACCTCATCCACATCTGGGACTGGCGCACAATGCTGGCGTTCATGTTCCCTTATGTGCTGTCGTGCGTGTTCTTCTGCATCACGATAGCGGGAATGTCACACGACCGCGAGGCGTTCATCATAACGTTCGTCTTCATGTCAATTCCGCTCACCTTCCTGAGCGGCATCTCATGGCCGGGAAGCAACATCCCGCATTTCTGGAAGGTGTTCTCATGGATCATGCCGTCAACATTAGGCATCAACGGATACGTGCGCATCAGCGAGATGGGCGCACATCTGGCCGATGTCATGCCGGAGATAATCGGGCTTTGGATACAGACAGGCGTGTATTTCATCATGGCATACACAGTGTATCGAAAGACATACGGCAAACAACTGTTTGCATAAGACAGAAATGTTTTTACATCAATACACATTTTTTCATGAAACAGACATCATTTTCATGAAAAAATGTGTATTTTTGCATCTTAAAATTTGATTTACCATGACAGAATTAATAATTGAAGTCGAGGACAAAAGCATACTCGCAAGCCTTAAGAAAATATTGTCGAATCTCGACGGTGTGAAAGTCAGGAAAAACACCTCACGCAGGAAAACAGGCATCGAACTGGCACTTGAAGATGTCGAAGCCGGAAGAGTTTTTACAGCAAAAGATGCTGATGATTTAATCAGACAATGCCTTGAATGATGTACGAAATCAAATTCACCAACCAATTCAAGAAAGCGTTGAAACTCTGTAACAAACGAGGTTTTGACATCTCCTTGATTAGAAGAGCCATTGATATTTTAAGCAAGTATGGCTGTCTTCCTCCAGAATACAAGCCTCACAAGCTGACGAATTATCCCGGCGGCCGCACATGGGAGTGCCACATCCAGCCGGACTGGCTTCTTGTATGGGAGCAGAATGACGAAGAGCTTATTCTTCTCATGTTAAACACCGGGAGACACACAGACATTTTTTAACTTTCAAACCAAGTTTCTATGTGGAATAAAATAGCCAATTACATCCTGAACCACAGGGTTCTCAACCTCGCAATAATCATCATTTTATTAGCCTTCATGGGTTTCAGGGCCTCACATGCGAAAATGG
Source organism: Bacteroidia bacterium (assembly GCA_030537295.1). GTDB lineage: Bacteria > Bacteroidota > Bacteroidia > Bacteroidales > F082 > Limimorpha. The sequence goes on along the minus strand of JAUNNU010000101.1, from coordinate 3,298 downwards.
CCTATGTCATGGCGAACACACTGCCCGACGACGACCCCACGATGATTGTCTATCAGCAGTTCCTCGACCAATACGGTCAGGACGGCATGGTCGATTTCATCGGGATGTACGACCCCGACCTCTTCGAACTCGAACATTTCCAGAAATATTACGACTTCAACGAGCATATCAGAAGCCTCGACGGTGTCGTAGAATGCCTCTCGGTGACGAGGATCTTCAACCTCGTGAAAGACGACAGCATCAAGAAGTTCGACTTCAAGGAAGTGGTGCCGACGCGTCCGGAGACGCAGGAGGAGGTTGACCGCATCAAGGAGGAGATTTTAGGACTCGAACTGTTCGACGGGCTTCTGTTCAACAGCGAGACCGGCGCATACCTCATGATGATAACGCAGACCGACTCCGCCGTTTACACCTCGATGCGCGTGGCGTTCACCGACTCGCTGCAAGCCATCGCCAAGGCCTACGAAGAAGCCAACGGCGTGGAGATGCACCTCTCCGGGATGTCGTACATCAGGGAGGTCACCACAGAGAAGATGGTCTCCGAAATCGTGCTTTTCACCGTGCTCTCTATGATCATCGCCGGCGTCATTCTGTTCCTTTTTTTCAAGGAATGGCGTCTGCTCATCTCCGTGCTCGCCATCGTCATGATCTCGGTGGGTTTCATGTTCGGGCTCATGGTGTCGCTCGGCTTTGAGATCACCATACTCACCGGCGTGCTGCCTCCGCTGCTGATCATCATCGGCGTGGAGAACTCCATCTTCATGGTGAACAAATACAACACCGAGTTCGCGCTGTGCCACGACAAACGTCAGGCGTTGCACAACACCATACTCCGCATCGGCCCGGCCAACTTCCTGACAAACATGACCACCGCCGTCAGCTTCGCCTCGTTCATCATCACGAGAAACGAGCTTCTCGTCCCGTTCGGGATACTCGCCAGCCTGTGCATCATGCTCACATACGTCCTCACCATGATACTGCTCCCGACATTCTTCAGCTATCAGCGCGAGCCGAGCGGGAAGACCATCACCAAATTGGAAAACAGCAAGATACACGCCTTCATGGACAGGCTCGCCGGATACGTCATCAGTCACAAGAAGACGACCTACGCCGCGCTGTGCTGCTTCATCGCATTATGTTTCCTCGGCGCTTCCATGATGACGACATCAGGACGCGTGGTCGATGACATCTCCGAGAAAGACGAGCTTTACCGGGACATGATGTTCTTCGAGAAGAACGTCGGCGGCGTGATGCCGTTTGAGATCTCCGTCGATACGAGGAAACCGAAAGGCATCCTCAACGCGCGTTTCATCAACAAGATAAGCCAGCTCCAGGACACCCTCGCGTTGTATCCGGAGTTCAGCGAGCCGCTCTCGGTGGCCGAGGTGGTGAAGTTCGGACGTCAGGCGTTCTACAACGGCGACAGCCGCCAATACAAGGTGCCGACCAACAACGAGTTCGGTTTCATCATGAAATACATCCCCGACATGCAGGGCGGCGGGATGCCCGACATCATCACGCAGTACATGGACAAGGACATGCAGCGCACCCGCATCAGCGTGCAGATGGCCAACATCACCACGCCCAAGGTTGACAGCATCATCACATCGCTGCGCCCGAAAATAGAACAGATCTTCCCGAGCGAGAAATACGACGTCATCCTCACCGGAAGCAGCGTCGTGACACTCGAAGGCACCAACTATCTCATCGAGAACTTAGCCTACTCGCTCATCCTCGCCTTCATCATCATCGCAATACTGATGGCAATAACGTTCAAGAACTTCAAGATGATTGTCATCTCATTGATACCTAACATCATACCGCTGCTGTTCACCGCCGGCATCATGGGCGTGGCAGGCATCCCGCTCAAGATGTCAACGCTGCTTGTGTTCAGCATCGCATTGGGAATCAGCGTCGATAACACCATCCACTACCTGTCGAGATACCGTCTTCAGATGAAGGCCCTCGGCAACGACGTCGAGAGATCGGTGGTGGAAGCCATCAAGGAGACCGGCCCGAGCATGATTTATTCGGCCAGCATCCTCATCTGCGGCTTCCTCATCTTCGCCTTCTCGTCGTTCGGCGGCACCAAGGTTGTCGGAATCCTCGTCCCGGCGACATTGCTCATCTCCTTGATTACGAACATCGTAGTATTACCGACTTTAGTTTTATCATTCTTCAAAAAAAGGAAATAACCATGACATCAGTTGAAAAGATACAGGACTCTATCACGAAATTCATCGAGTCGCAAGACTTCACGGGGACGCCGGCGGAGCTTTACGCCCCCATCGCCTACACCATGAACCAGAAGGGCAAGCGGATGCGCCCCACATTGTGTCTCCTCGCCTGCGAGATGTTCGGCGGCGACATCGAGGAATGCCTCACCCCGGCGGTGGCGGCCGAGATCTTCCACAACTTCACGCTCATCCATGACGACATCATGGACGAGGCCCCGCTGCGCCGCGGATTGGAGACCGTCTATCACAAATGGAACTCCAACATCGCACTGCTATCCGGCGACACCATGCTCATCAAGGCGTTCCAATACGCCATGAGAACCGGCAACAGACACTCTTCAGAGATTCTCAACGAGCTTGTGAAAGTGGCCTTGGAGGTGTGCGAAGGCCAGCAGCACGACCTCAACTTCGAGACCTCCGACGACGTCACGCTTGAACAATACATCGAGATGATACGCCTCAAGACGGCGGTGCTTCTCGGCTCCGTGTTGAGAATCGGCGCGATAGTGGCAGGTGCGTCAGACGAAAACAAACAGGCGATCTACGACTTCGGCATCGACCTCGGCATCGCATTCCAGCTTCAGGACGACCTCTTCGACTGCTACGGCGACGTGAAGGTGTTCGGCAAGATGCCCGGCGGCGACATCGCCGACAACAAGAAGACGTATCTGTACCTCAAGGCGTTGCAGCTCGCCTCCGCCGACGACAAGGCTCTTCTCAACAGATATTTCACCATGCCCAAAGGCCGCGACGACAGCAAGATGAAAGCCGTGCTCGACATCTACGCCAAGTACAACGTCCGCGAAATCGTCACCGACCTCATGACTGACTATTACGAAAACGCGGTGCGCCGTCTGAACGAGATCGCACTTCCGGAAGAGAAAAAAGCGGTGTTGAGAGAATACGCGAGGTTTCTTTACACGAGGGTGAAATAGACTTTCAATCTCCGATGACAGTGCCGAACGTCTGGATTCCGGCCTGGTATTTCATAACGTGGTGTCAGTTAGCATCGGCCAACCGACTTTTTCAGTTTCTGTATAAACTGAAGACATCAGTTGGCC
>JAUNNU010000008.1 GCA_030537295.1 Bacteroidia bacterium | reverse complement strand
CGAGAAAAAACATAAACGCAAACACAGTAGGCGTTTTTGGGAGAGACATAGTTAGATTTTGAAAATGGTCCAGTAGAAAAAGATGCAGTTTTATACTGCATCTTTTTTTGTCTAAATGTTAAAACCTTTTGGAAATTCAGTTTCAAACTTCAGGTTCTCGCCGGTAACCGGATGGGTGAAACATAGTTTGTAGGCATGAAGTCCGAGCCGTCCGATGCGGTCGTCGCCGTCACCGTATTTCGGGTCGCCGACAACGGGGAAACCTATGTCTTGCAGATGGACGCGGATCTGGTTCTTTCGTCCGGTTTCAAGTTGCAGTTCGACCAACGAATATCCATTTGACACCTTTAATAATTTGTAATGTGTGACGGCGTACTTGCCGCCGTCGTCGTATTTTGAGGAATAAGTCACAAACTGGCTGTTGTCTTTGAGCCACGAACTTATTGTCCCGCTTTCTTTCCTCATCTCGCCGTGTACAAGTGCCACATAACGGCGGTCATATACGGTTTCCTTCCAATTTTCTTCAAACTTCAAGGCGATTTTCTTGTCTTTCGCGAAAAGCATCAGGCCGGAGGTGTCCCTGTCAAGACGGTGAATCGTATGCGCATGGCAACGTTGATGCTTGCTTTCCAAATACTTATTCAAAATGCCTTGAACTGTCTCGTCGCTCGGATAAGGCGAGTTGCACAGAATCCCGTTTCTTTTCTCGACGACAAAAATGTATCTGTCTTCATATACGATTTTCACCCAATGGCTCTTGAATGAGTTGCCGCCGTTTCGAGCTATCGTCACCGTCATGCCTGGTTCAATCGGGAAGTCATGCCGCGTTGTTGACACGCCGTCAACGTTGACAACGCCGCTTGCAAGAATGCTTTTCGCCTTTGTGCGGCTTATGCCGTTCATCTTCCTGATAAGGAACGGAAGAAGTTCGTCGCTTTCCATAGCCCTGAAAACCAAATCGTTATATTTCTTTTCGTTTAGATTTCTCATTTTTCGAAATGTTTTTACAATAATCGGCGCAAAATTAGTAAAAAAAATTGTTTGCAACATAAAATTGTCTATTTTTGCAAAAGCAATTAGAATAAATATAATATTTTTATAAAATAATGACTATCAATGAATTAAAAGATGTTGCGTCGCAAGTCAGGCGTGATATTATCAGAATGGTTCATGCTTGTCAGTCGGGACATCCGGGCGGTTCGCTCGGTGCGACGGACATTGTGACTGCTTTGTATTTTGACCAGATGCAGATTGACCCTGAGAATTTCCGCATGGACGGGGCGGGGGAGGACATGTTTTTCCTTTCAAACGGTCATATCAGCCCGATGCTCTATAGCATTTTGGCTCATCGTGGTTTCTTTTCTGTTTCGGAACTCGCGACATTCCGTCGTCTCGGGACGCGTCTGCAGGGACATCCGACCACGGCGGAGGGTCTTCCTGGAATCAGAGTGGCTTCGGGTTCGTTGGGACAAGGTCTTTCGGTGGCATGCGGTGCGGCGCAGGCGAAGAAACTGAACGGTGACAATCATCTCGTCTTCTGCCTGATGGGCGATGGCGAGCAGGAGGAAGGTCAGATTTGGGAGGCGGCGATGTACGCTCCTGCAAAACATGTTGACAACCTCGTTGCCATCATCGATTACAACAAGAAACAGATTGACGGCAGCACCGATGATGTCATGAATCTCGGCGACATGAAGGCGAAATACGAGGCTTTCGGCTGGAAAGTCTATGAACTTGACGGAAACGACATGCAGCAGGTCGTTGACACACTCAATGTTGCACGTAAAAACGCTTTCAAGGGACATCCTCAACTTCTTCTCGCTCATACGGAGATGGGCATGGGTGTCGATTTTATGATGGGAACACATAAATGGCACGGCAGCGCGCCTAATGACGAACAGGCCGCTTGCGCTTTGAGCCAGTTGAAGGAAACTCTTGGAGATTATTAAAAATAGGGAATTATGAATTTAGAAGTTCAAAATTATAAAGATACAAGAAGCGGTTTCGGTGAGGGGCTGCTCGAAGCCGGAAAACGTAACCCGAAAGTCGTCGGCCTCTGCGCTGACCTGACAGGTTCCTTGAAGATGGGCGATTTCCAGAAAGCATTTCCGGAGAGGTTTTTCCAGATGGGCATTGCTGAAGCCAACATGATTGGCATGGCCGCCGGTCTCGCCATCGGCGGTTACATCCCGTTCACCGGGACGTTCGCCAACTTCTCGACGGCACGTGTCTATGACCAGATCCGTCAGGTGGTGGCATATTCAAACAAAAACGTGAAAGTGTGCGCATCACACGCAGGCATCACACTCGGTGAAGACGGAGCCACACACCAGACACTCGAAGACATCGGCATGATGAAGATGCTGCCAAACATGACGGTTATCGTACCTTGCGACTTCAACCAGACGAAGAATGCGACAATCGCCTGCGCCGAATACGAAGGCCCCGTGTATCTGCGTTTCGGCCGCCCGAAAGTCGCCAACTTCACCTCGGCTGACGAAAAATTCATCATCGGAAAGGCACAGATGCTTCAGGAAGGCACAGACGTTTCCATCTTCGCATGCGGTCATCTCGTGTGGAAGGCTGTGCAGGCACTCCCGATACTTAAAGAAATGGGTATCAACGCCGAATTGATTAACATTCACACTATCAAACCGTTGGATGTAGAAGCAGTCATGAAGTCAGTGGTCAAGACAGGCTGCGTGGTGACAGCGGAGGAACACATGCGTAACGGCGGTCTCGGCGACAGCATAGCGCAGGTTCTCGCACTCAACGACCCGAGACCTATAGAAATGGTTGCCATCAACGACGTGTTCGGACAAAGCGGCACGCCCGACGAACTGATGAAATTCTATCATCTTGACATTCAGGATATCGTTGAGGCGGCAAAGAGAGCAGTGGCACGAAAAAGGAATTAGTTAATCTTAAAAATCGCCTTGACGGGGAAGTGGTCGGAGATGTAACCGTCACCGTAGCTTCCGTCGAGTGTGGTGAATGAAACCGGAGCGGCATTCAAATAGAAAATGTGATCGATGACGCTCTGGTTTTCTTGTTCAAGCCCGTAATTATTATATGTGTATTTGTTGTCGGTGACGGGTGCGTCCGTTCGCACCTGCTGCATGTAATTGATTAAAGGTGTGAAAATGGGATTGTCGATGGTGGCGTTGAAGTCGCCGGTGAGGAAAACCGGTTCGTCGCTGCCATCTGTGATTTCGGTAATTTTTTCAATGATAAGTTTTATCGACTCTTCGCGTGCCACGATACCTTTGTGGTCGAGATGGGTGTTGAAACAGAAAAACGCTTTCCCTGATTTCAGGTTTTTAAAATGCCCCCATGTAACCATTCGGCGGCACACTCCGTCCCAGCCTCTTGATACCATTCCCGGTGTCTCGCTGAGCCAGAAGTTGCCGTTTTCAAGCAATTTGTACAGGTCATTTCTGTAAAAAACCGCCATAATTTCGCCTTTCTTCACGCTGTCGTCCCGTCCGACACCTATGAAATCGTAGTCAGGAAGCTCGTCATAAAGAAATTCTAACTGATTGTTCAGAACTTCCTGCATACATATCAAATCTGGATTTTCCTGCTTTATCATGTTGACAGTCAAATGTTTCCTGTTCTCCCAGTTGTTGATGCCGTCATTTGCTCCGCTATTGCGAATATTGTATGAAATCAGGGTGAACTCTCCGGTTTTTGAACAAGATGCCGCGATAATCATTACGGCAATCAGGCAGAAGTTTTTGGTTAAACGATTCATATTTAATAATTTATGTAAACGATAATAAAAACTCCCGTCGAAGCGACAGGAGCTTTCAGCAATGATGTGTTACACAGAGCGCATCAGTATTTGTCTTCATGAGGTTTTGCTCCCCAGACGGAAACCGTCAGTTAAATTATAAATTATGCTATTTTCTACTAATAGTTGTCGTTATATGGATCATCGTATGGTTCGTCAAATTCCACATCGTCAAGGTATTCTTCCTCGCCGAAAAGGTCATCGTCTTCATCGTCAAACATGTCCTCTTTGTCCCAGTCGAAATCTTCTTCAAGCTTGCTTTCATCGAACTCATCGATGTCGTTCATGTCGTTCATGAATTCTTCCAGCTCATCGTCACTCATCTCATCAAGTTTTGCGGTCATGAGACGATTGTCTCGCGACAAAGTCTTCAATTCCTTAAGGATACTCGGAGATACATAAAATTCGTCGATATTTTCTTCACAATATTTGATGTATTTGGGGTCTTTCTCAAATACTTCAGCCAAGGTTTCACCTTCATATTTCCCTGAGGTGAACACGTCATCTACATCGTAAAATTTCATATTGAATAATTTTTTATTGAATTTTAAAATTAAAATTTATGCAAAGATAATTTTTTTCTAAATAAGTGCGATCGATTTTTATTTTTTAAAGATAAAATAAACTGCAAGGATAAGGAATCCGAATCCGATAAGGTGATTCCAGTTGAATTCGCCCATTTTGAACACCTTGATGGTGATAATCATGAAAACCGTCAGGCTTACAAACTCTTGAATCACTTTGAGTTGCACAAGAGAAAACGGCCCGCCGAAGTTCTCGTGACCGATTCTGTTTGCCGGCACCATGAAAGAATATTCAAAAAGCGCGACGCCCCAACTTGCCAAAATCACAAGGATCAAAGGCCAGCTTTTCGTGGTGTCGGCTAATTTGATGTTGCCATACCACGCGAAAGTCATGAAAATATTGGACACAACCAACAACAAAATAGTGTATAATGCTCTCATTATATTAGATTTAAAACGGCTGCAAAAATCGTGAATTTTTCTTTATAATTACACAAAAAGAGTAAAAATTATTATCTTTGCAAAAATTTTGCGAAATGGTTGACATTGAAAAAATTATTCAGGATTCTATTGATGTTAAGAGCCTGATTATCAACGATAAAAGGCTTGTCGAAAAAATTCGGAAAGCCGCTGATGTTTGTATTTTGTCGTTAAGGAACGGTGGTAAGATTCATTTTTGCGGTAATGGAGGCAGTGCCGCCGATGCGCAGCACCTCGCCGCCGAACTTAGCGGAAGGTTTTATTACGACCGCCCGCCACTTAACGCCGAGGCTCTTCATGTAAATTCGAGTTACCTTACAGCTGTCGCAAACGATTATTCCTACGATGTCGTTTATTCGAGGATGCTCCAATGTTCCGCCAAAGAAGGCGATGTGCTTTGGGGGATAACCACTTCTGGAAATTCATCAAACATTCTGAAAGCCGTTGAAGTTGCCAAGTCGATGGGTGTCAAAGTGATAGGAATGACAGGGGAGACCGGAGGTAAGATGGCGGAAGTGTGCGATGTACTGCTGAATGTCCCTTCAAAATGCACGCCGAGAATCCAGGAATCGCATATCATGATAGGTCATATTATTTGTGAAATCATCGAATCAACAATTTTCCCAAGATGATGGACTGGAAAAACGAAACAGACAGCAGCTGGACTTTGTTCCTCGACCGCGACGGCGTTATCAATGTACGACTTATTGATGATTATGTGAAGAATATCAATGAGTTTGAATTTCTGCCCGGTGTCATTGAAGCATTTGAGATTTTTGCAAAAAGATTCAAAAAAATCATCATCGTTACCAATCAGCAGGGAGTCGCAAAAGGACTTATGTCTTTAGAAACGGTTCATGACATTCACGACTTTATGATTGAACAGATTGAAAACCATAAGGGTAGGGTGGACGGAATTTATATTTGCCCGCAATTGAAATCAGAACCTGACAACTATCGCAAGCCAAGCCCTAAAATGGCTTTCATGGCAAAGGTCGATTTCCCAGAAATTGACTTACAGAAATCAATAATGGTCGGCGATTCAAATTCCGACATCGAATTCGGGCAAAATGCAGGAATGCACACTATATTAATTGGTGATGAAGAGATAAAATCGGTTCCTGACGATAAATTCGACTCACTTATCTCATTTGCAAACACTTTAAAGTAATACTTTATATGTCAACGTTAATTCTTTCAGTATTTGTTATTTACACGATTATCATTTTACTAATTGCACGTATTACATCGCGTAAATCGAATAATGAAACGTTCTTCACGGGCAACAAAAAATCGCCGTGGTTTGTCGTCGCTTACGGAATGATTGGCGCGTCACTTTCCGGCGTAACGTTCATGTCGGTGCCTGGAAATGTCTATACGAGCCAATTCACGTATTTGGGTATCGTTTTGGGTTATATCATTGGTTATGCGGTGATTGCGTTCCTTTTGTTGCCACTGTATTACCGGCTGAATCTCACCTCTATTTATTCATATCTTAAAATGAGATTCGGAAAACAATCGGAAAAAACCGGTGCTTTGTTTTTTATTTTGTCGAGACTTCTTGGCTCGGCACTTCGTATGTACTTAGTTGTCTTTGTGTTATATGAATTTGTATTTAAAGCCTGGGGCATTCCATTTTGGATTCCTGCTGTCATTTTTATTGTGTTCATTTTAATTTATACATTCAAAGGCGGAATAAAAACTGTTGTTTGGACCGACACTTTGCAGACGACATTCCTCTTGCTCGCCGCGATAATCACCGTTGTATGTATTCTGAAGGAATTGGGAATCACGATTCCTGAATTGCTCGCAGCTTCATCTGAAAAAGGTTTTACGAAGATTTTTGAAACAGACCCGAATCACAGCAAATTCTGGCTGAAACAGATATTAAGCGGTGCTTTCATCACAATAGTAATGACAGGTCTTGATCAGGATATGATGCAGAAAAACATGACTTGCAAGACTTTGCGTGACGCGCAGAAAAACGTGATTACATCAAGTGTGCTTTTCATTTTCGTCAATGTGATTTTCCTTTGCCTCGGCGCTTCGTTGATTTACTACGCACAACAGACTGGTTTTCAATTACCTGTAAACGAGAGTGGAGTAGTGGTGAACGACAAGATTTTCCCGACTATTGCATTTTCATTCAATAAGTTCACAAGTGTCGTTTTCGTAATCGGACTTGTTGCGGCCGGTTATTCGTCTGCCGACGGAACATTGACTGCGTTGACAACCACAACGTGTTATAATTTCTTGAATTTCAAAGGTAGAACGGATATTTCGGAAGAGAAAAAAATGGCTGTCAGAAAACGCATTCACATCGCTTTTGCAATACTTTACCTGTTGGTAATCATAGCGTTCCGTCCGTTTCACAACCAATCCTTGATTGACAAGGTTTTTGAAATCGCCGGTTATACTTACGGACCTTTGCTCGGAATGTTTTCATTTGGTCTTTTTGTTAAAAACAGATTTCCAAATGACAAAGCAGTTCCATTTATCGCAATTGCTTCACCTATAATAAGTTACATTTTGAATTTATATTCAAAGCAATTATTCAACGGTTATCAATTTGGATTTGAAATATTGATTGTCAACGGTTTATTGACATTTATTGCTTTATATGCTGTTAGCCATAAAGCTGAAATGAAATAGAATAGTGACATTTTATTATAGTTGAAAAACCAGAAAAAAAACGCGAAGTTGTTGATTACCAGCACTTCGCGTTTTTTTTGATTTGCGGCTTTAAACTAAAATGGAAGATCGTCGCCGTTGTCGGATGAGGCGAAATAAGCTTCGTTTACCGGCGGCAACGGAGCCTGACCGAAATTCTGCTGCGGTTGTGCCATCGGCTGCTGTTGCATTTGCGGCATTGCCGGTTGCTGCTGTGCGACCGGTTGCGCCGGTTGTTGGTCGAATCTTATTGCACGGACATCCGTGTACCATTTACCGTTAAATTCGCGTGATTCGATACTGATTTGTATTGTGACAATCTGTCCGACGAAGAAACCGTTAGCCTCGTTGACGCGCTCGTTCCAGCACAAAACGCAGATTTTTTTCGGATAGGTTTCCATTGTTTCAATAATCAATTCCTGTTTTTTCCAAGGACCGCGCGGGCTGCTTCCTTCGGTCAGCGTGCCTAATTGTAAAACTTTACCAATGAGTTCCATATACTTATATTTTTAATTATTTGATATTCACTTGTTAAATTTTCAAAAAATCACGCTGCAAATATAACTTAAAAATTTCAAATATGAACATTTTTTACATTAATTAACTTTCATTTTTATTCGTTTAAAAATCGCTGCATTTATGTAAAAATTCATTTACAAAAGCTGCCACTTTTTAGAAATAATATACATTATGTTAAATAGTAAATGTTAAAAGAATGCGGAACGTACTCTTACATCCCGCATCTTTTTTATGATTTAGTTGAGTTCTGCCGCTTTGTCATTCATCTTCAGACGGACGTACAGAGTTTTGAGAGCCTGCTTGATTGCCGGATCGTCTTTAAGAAGTTCGTAAGCCTTCTCAACGTACGGAAGTGCTCTTTCATCAAAAGCCTTGCCTTCTGCCATCATTGCGTTGTATTCATCGACTTTGTCAAACGGAAGGTCGTTTGCAGCTGTGTATTTTTCAGCCGCTCTGTCAATCAGGATGCTGCCGGCGTTAATGTATGCATCAACGTAATTCGGGTCTATTTCAATGACTTTATTGTAGCTTTCAAGTGTCTTCTCAACATCAAAAAGTTCTGATTCGGCATTGGCATAAATTGTGCCAAGGATGAAATAATAAACCGGCTGTGTCGGGTTTTTCTGTGCCATGTCAATAATCTGGTCGATGATTTCACCTTCCCTGTGAACGGTGAGGTATGAGTTGATCATCTCGTTCATGAGATTTGCATCATCCGGATACTTTGCTCTGCCAGTCTGAATTGTTTCAATCATCTTGTCGTTGTCGCCAGTGCTACGATAGCATACTGCAAGACTCTGATAAACTGTCGGATCATCGTAGCCATTGGAAACCAACATGTTAAGCATGTTGATGCTTTCTTCGTATTTTTCGACTTTCATTGCGCAGAAGGCAGCGTTAAGGAGTGCTGAATTGTCTTTACCGCCAACGACGGCTGCTGCATCGTATGCTTTTTTGAAGTTGATATATGCATCTTCAAATTTCTGTTCGTTGTAGAAGTTTGCTCCCATGTCGTAGTAATTACCGCCGATTGAAGCGATATACTGCTGAAATTCACCAGTATTCTGACTGTAGTATTTCGGATCGAGATTCATGATTTTCCCGAATGCGTTCAATGATTTCTCAAATGCGTTTTCGTCAAGATCTCTGAATTCAGGATACAAACCGATTTTGTAGTAAATCACTGCCAAATAATGCCATGTCTTTGCTTGGTTAATAGTTGCTTCATGCTGAGAAGCTGCGTCGATGGCGTCTTTAGCTTTTTTAATCATAAGTTTGGCGTTATCCATCTGTTTCACGGCCTTTTCAAGTTTGTTCTGTGTCTTGAAAGCATCAGCTTGGTCAATGTACTGCTGGGCGGCTTTCTGGTTGTTGAAAGCGTTCTGAACCTGTACGTTCTGTGCGAATGCGAATGTTCCCACCAATGCAATCGCCAATGTTAAAAATAATTTCTTCATTTTTCTAATTTTTTTATTAAACAATTATTCTTCGTTTTTGTTGTCTTGTTCTTCAATTATTTCTGAATTTTCAATATTATTCGGATTTTCCTCATCGAAATCTTCCTCTTCTTCAATGTGTTCTGCCTTTACTTTTGTAACAGCGGCGATTTCGTCATTGTCACGAAGATTGATTAAGCGTACACCTTGTGTGGCACGTCCCATGACTCGCAAAGTATCTACGGCGATTCTGATGAGAATGCCAGACTTGTTGATAATCATAAGGTCATCGCCGTCAACAACGTCTTTTATTGCGACGAGCTGACCTGTCTTGTCGGTGATGTTCATCGTCTTGACACCTTTTCCGCCACGGTTTGTGATTCTGTATTCTTCAAGTTCCGAACGTTTCCCGTAACCTTTTTCAGAAACAACGAGAACGTTGGTTTGCGGGTCGTCGATGCAAATCATGCCTACGACCTCGTCATTGTCGTTATCATCAATGCTGATGGCGCGCACACCTGAAGCCGTCCTTCCCATCGGTCTCACCGTCGATTCCGGGAATCTGATTGCCCTGCCCGACTTCAGTGCGATGAGAATCTCGCTGTTGCCGCTGGTCATCTTCGCTTCAAGAAGCTCGTCGCCTTCACGGATTCCAAGTGCGATGATACCTGTTGAACGTGGTCTCGAATAAGCCTCAAGTGTCGTCTTCTTGATAATTCCTTTCTTTGTTATAAGTGTAAGATAATGATTTTCAACAAATTCCTGACTGATGTCCGTCAAGTTGATGTAAGCCTTGACATTGTCATCCTTGTCGAGATTGATGAGATTCTGGATTGCACGTCCCTTGCTTGCCTTGGTTCCTTCAGGGATTTCGAACACTCTGAGCCAATAGCACTTGCCTTTTTCGGTGAAGAACAACATGTAGTTGTGGTTCGTTGCGACGAAAATCTGTTCGATAAAGTCTTCGTCGCGTGCGTCGGAGCCTTTGGAACCCTTGCCTCCCCTACTCTGGCGGCGATATTCGCTCAAGTTGGTCCTCTTAATATAATTAAGGTGTGAAATTGTCACCACAACGGCATCGTCAGCGATGATGTCTTCAATCTTGAAGTCATCGGCGGTGCGTTCGATGGTGGTTTTTCTTTCGTCACCGTATTTGTCTTTGATGACGAGAAGTTCGTTTTTGATGATGTCGAACTGCATGCTTGTATTTGCGAGGATTTCCTTGAGATGATGTATTAATTGGTGCAATTGATCCAACTCATCCATAATCTTCTTGATTTCAAGTCCGGCAAGTTGTCCGAGGCGGTAAGCGACGATTGCTGATGCCTGCGGGTCATCGAAGCCGAACTTGTCCATGATGGCTTGTTTTGCTTCCGGCGAACCGCCTTTACAAGCACGAATTGTCGCGATGATTTCATCAACGATGTCGATTGCACGTGCCAATCCCTCGAGGATATGGGCGCGTTTTTCCGCTTCACGCAAGTCGTGTTGGGTGCGGCGGACGACGACCTCATGTCTGTGCTCGACGTAATATTGAATCAACTGTTTGAGGTTCAATGTGTAAGGACGACCTTTGACCAAACACACGTTATTCACGCTGAATGAGTTCTGAAGTCCGGTGTATTGGAAAAGTTTGTTCAGCACAACGCTTGACACGGCGTCGCGTTTCAAGTCATAGACAATGCGAAGACCGTTTCTGTCGGATTCGTCGCGGATGTCGGCGATGCCTTCAATTTTCTTTTCTGATATGAGGTCAGCGGTGCGTTTGATCATCTCGGCCTTGTTTGTCTGATAAGGCACTGATGTTGCGATGATTCTCTCGTGTCCGTTATGTTCTTCGATCGTTGTGTTGGCGCGCAGCACGATACGTCCGCGACCTGTTTCAAAAGCCTCACGGACACCTTCGTACCCATAAATTATTCCACCTGTCGGGAAGTCAGGAGCTTTGACAAACTCCATTAACTCACTGACAGTGATATCGTTATTGTCTATATAAGCGATGATTCCGTCAACGACTTCCCTGAGGTTGTGAGGCGGCATGTTCGTGGCCATACCGACGGCGATGCCGCTTGCCCCGTTGACTAAAAGATTCGGGATGAGAGCCGGCAGCACTGTCGGTTCCTGTTCGGAGTCATCGTAGTTGTTCATGAAATCGACGGTGTCCTTGTCGAGGTCTGCGAGCATTTCCTCCGCGAGTTTGCGGAGTCTTGTCTCCGTGTAACGCATTGCCGCAGGCGGGTCGGCGTCAATAGAACCGAAGTTGCCTTGGCCGTCAATAAGTGGGTAACGCATGCTCCAATCTTGAGCTAAACGAACCATTGCATCATAAACTGAAGAGTCACCATGCGGGTGATACTTACCTAAAACTTCGCCGACAACCTTCGCGGATTTCTTGTACGGACGGTTCGACAACACGCCCATGTCCATCATTCCGTAAAGAATACGGCGGTGCACAGGTTTCAGACCGTCTCTGACATCAGGCAATGCACGCGCCACGATGACCGACATAGAATAGTCTATGTAACTCGTTTTCATGTGGTCTTCAATGCCTATCGGGACGATTCTTTCGCCTTCAAATTGTTCTTCCATTTATCTTTTCTCTTTTAATTATTAAATTTCAAAATAAAGTACAAAAATACACATTTTTTCGATAGACCACGAATAAAAAATAAATTTTTATTTGAACGAAATTATACGTTTTTGACTTCCAAACCAAAATTTGTTTGTATCTTTGCCGCTCGAAAAAATTGTTATATGGATCAGAAATTTTCACCAAGAGTGCGCGAAATAATGTTTCATAGTCATGAGGAGGCTGTGAAGATGGGCAATCCGTACATCGGGTTGGAACACATTTTCCTTGGCATTATCGATGATGAAGATAGCAACGCAGTGCAGATTCTGAAAAACATGAATCTCGATGTTGAAATATTCAGGAAGAAATTAGAGGCATCGATAAAGTCAACACCTGTTGTGTCGGCCAACAATGACAACATGCCTCTGACCAAACAGGCGGAAAGAGCTTTGAAATTCACATATTTAGTAGCAAAAGAATTTAACAGCGACCAAGTGACTTCAGAACATCTTATGCTCGCCATCCTTCATGATGACAATAACATTATTTCTCAACGTCTTGAATATGAAGGTATTTCATTTGACAAATATAAAAATGAAGTCAAGAAAATGACACCTGACGTGCCGGCAAAAAAGGAAAATCCGATTGAGACACCTCGGAATATTTTCATGGATGAAGATGAGGACGATGATGACATCAAGACTACGGAAACGCCGCAGCGAAAAGGCAATCAGAAATCGAACACGCCTGCTCTCGACAGTTTCAGCCGTGACCTGACGCGTGCCGCCGTGGAAGGACGTCTCGACCCCGTTGTCGGACGTGACAAGGAACTTGAACGCATTGCGCAGATTCTGTGCAGACGTAAGAAAAACAATCCGATTCTTATCGGCGAGCCGGGTGTTGGAAAATCAGCGATAGCCGAAGGTCTCGCAATAAGAATCACCGAACACAAGGTTCCGCGAACATTGTTCAACAAACGTCTCGTGATGCTTGACCTCGCTTCTGTCGTTGCCGGAACGAAATACAGAGGACAGTTTGAGGAACGTATTAAATCCATACTCAATGAGTTGGAGAAAAATCCTGACATCATTCTGTTCATCGATGAGATTCACACTATCGTCGGTGCCGGCAATGCCAACGGCTCACTCGACGCGTCAAACATGTTCAAACCAGCATTGGCGCGCGGCGAGTTGCAATGCATCGGCTCAACGACATTGGACGAATATCGCCAATACATCGAAAAAGACGGTGCGCTTGAACGTCGTTTCCAGAAGATTTTGGTGGAGCCGACGACCCCTGAAGAGACTATTCAGATTCTTCATAACATAAAAAGCAGATATGAAGACCATCATCTCGTGAGATATGATGATGATGCAATCGAAGCTTGCGTGAAGCTTACAAACCGTTATATGTCAGAGCGTTGCCTTCCTGACAAAGCTATTGATGCCATGGATGAGGCAGGAGCCAGGGTGCATATCAGCAACATCAAAGTTCCAGTCGAAATCAACGATTTTGAAAAACAGATCGAAGACGTACGTCAGAACAAGAAAGTTGCCATCAAAGAGCAGAAGTTTGAAGAGGCTGGAATGCTGCGCGATCAGGAGAAGAAACTTTTGGACGCTCTTGAACAAGCCAAGACGAAGTGGGAAAACGAGTTGAAGAATCATAAGGAAGTCGTTACAGAACAGAACGTTGCTGAAGTCGTGGCCATGATGACCGGCGTGCCGGTACAGCGCATCGCACGCAACGAAGGCGACCGTCTCATGAACATGGAAAACGAACTGAAAGGAACGGTCATCGGACAGGACGAAGCGATTAAGAAAGTCGCTCGTGCCATCCGTCGCAACCGAGCCGGACTCAAAGACCCGAACAGACCTATCGGGACGTTTATGTTCCTCGGTCCCACCGGCGTAGGAAAGACGTATCTCGCAAAGGTTCTCGCCAAGTATCTCTTTGATTCTGAAGACGCTTTGATAAGAATAGACATGAGTGAATACATGGAGAAATTCGCCGTCTCGCGTCTCGTCGGTGCGCCTCCAGGATACGTCGGATATGAAGAAGGCGGACAGCTGACCGAGAAAGTGCGTCGCAAGCCCTACTCCATCGTTCTCCTTGACGAAATCGAGAAGGCGCATCCAGACGTATTCCATCTGATGCTTCAGGTTCTTGACGACGGTCAACTCACTGATTCTCTTGGCCGTAAAGTCGATTTCAAGAACACAATCATCATCATGACATCAAATATCGGATCGCGTCAACTTAAGGATTTCGGACAGGGTGTCGGTTTCGGCACGCAGGCCGTGAAAGATGCAAAAAGCGTCCACGACCACAGCATCATCGAGAACGCCTTGCGCCGCCAGTTCGCACCTGAGTTCCTGAACCGCATCGATGACCTCGTGGTCTTCGATTCTTTGAGCAAAGAAAGCATCAACAAGATTATCGACATCGAACTTAAAAATGTGTATGAGCGCATCAAAGACATGGGTAACACATTGGTTCTCACTGATAAAGCACGCGATTACATAGCAGAGAAAGGCTGGGACGAACAATATGGAGCCAGACCGCTCAAACGTGCAATCCAACAGAATGTCGAAGACGTTTTGGCGGAAGAAATCATCAAGACAAAATTAGAGAAAGGCGACAGAATCATCATCGACTACGACAAGGAAAAAGACGACATGACTGTTGTGGTCGAACACGAGACATTGCCTGAAACCGCAATATAACACGAATGAATTTATCAGACAAGATAAACAACAAGTTTTTCAGACTAATAACGGAAAGCAGCCGCGAGATGGGATACCGTACGTATGTCATCGGCGGCTATGTCCGTGATATACTTTTACAACGCGAATCGCATGATATTGATATAGTTACAGTCGGAAGCGGTATTGCGTTGGCGAAAAATGTAGCCGGAAAGATTCACGGAAAGAAAGACGTGAAGTTTTACGGACATTTCGGAACTGCGATGATAAACGTCGGCGGCCACGAGATTGAGTTCGTTGGCGCACGGAAAGAGTCGTACAGCCCCGACAGCCGCAAACCGGTATGCGAAAACGGCACTCTTGAAGACGACCAAAACCGTCGTGACTTCACCATCAACGCATTGGCAATCAGCTTAAATGAAGACGATTTCGGCGAACTCATCGATCCTTTCAACGGAGTCGAAGACCTCAAAAACAAAATCATCAGAACACCACTCGACCCGGATATAACTTACTCCGATGACCCGTTGAGAATGATGCGTGCGATACGTTTTGCGACACAGCTTCATTTCAGAATCGAAGACGAATCATTTGAGTCAATCAGACGTAACGTTCAGAGAATCAAGATTATATCAATGGAACGTGTCACCGAGGAAATCAACAAGATGCTCATGTCGAGCGTTCCAAGCATCGGATTCAGACTCCTTGACAAATCAGGGCTTCTCCCTGTGATTTTCCCGCAGATGGCAACACTGAAAGGTGTGGAACTTCAGGAAGGCAAAGGCCATAAGGACAATTTCTATCATACATTGGAAGTGCTTGACAACGTTGCAAATAGTGGCGGAGACCTCTGGTTGAGATGGGCTGCCGTTCTTCACGACATCGCCAAACCGCAGACAAAACGTTTCGAGAAGGAAATCGGCTGGACTTTCCACGGTCACGAAGTGAAAGGCTCAAAGATGGTCCCGAAGATTTTCGCCAATTTCCGCCTGCCGTTGAACGAAAAGATGAAGTTTGTGCAGAATCTCGTTTATCTCCACCTCCGCCCCATCGTGCTCGCACAAGACATCGTAACTGATTCGGCAGTAAGACGTCTGCTGTTCGACGCTGGTGACGATATTGACGCTTTGATGATTCTTTGCGATGCTGATATTACATCGAAGAACGAAGAGAAAAAAGCACGTTTTCATCAGAACTTCCAGATTGTCAGGCAGAAACTGAAAGAGATTGAGGCGAAAGACCATCTGCGCAATTGGCAGCCGCCCGTCAACGGTGAGGCTATCATGGAGACATTCGGCATTCCCGAAGGACGCGAAGTAGGCGTTATAAAAACCGCCATCCGCGAAGCTGTTCTTGACGGGATTATCGGTAATAATTTCGTTGAAGCATACGACTTTATGAAGAAAAAAGGTGTCGAACTCGGACTTCATGTCGTGAAAGAGATTTCTGAAACGGAAGTCAAAGTGAAAAACAACGGACCGGTTCCTGTAAAATAACCCTGTTTTGAAAAAGAAACACCTCATAGTCATCGCCGGACCGACGGCTTCGGGCAAGACCGCCACCGCAATCAAGGTCGCGAAAGCCTTTGATACCGTCATCATTTCAGCTGACAGCCGCCAGTTTTACAAAGAACTTTCGATAGGAACCGCCGCACCGACTGAAGAAGAATTAAGCGAAGTAAAACATTATTTCGTTCATAATTTTAGTATTGAACAATCGTATGATGTGGCTGATTATGAACAAGATGCATTGCGTTTGTTAAATGAATTGTTTAAACGGAACGATGTCGTTGTGATGACCGGTGGCTCCGGGCTTTTCATTGATGCTGTTTGCAACGGACTTGACCTGATTCCTGATATTTCAGTTGAAACAAGGAACAAAGTCAATGAGATTTATGAGAAAGGCGGACTTGCAGCTTTACAGACTGAAGTCGAAAAAGCGGACCCTGAATATTTCAAAATCGTTGACCGTCAGAATCCCCGCAGGTTGCAGCGGGCTATTGAAGTCTTTTTGCAAACAGGCAAGCCCTACTCCACTTTCCGCAAAAACAAACACGTTGACCGCGATTTTAACGTTATCAAAACCGCACTTCTTTGGGACCGCGATGAACTTATAAAGAGAATCAACAAACGTGTTGACAACATGATGGAGTCCGGACTTCTTGATGAGGTGAAGTCGGTTTACGGCAGACGACATCTAAATAGCTTAAACACAGTTGGTTACAAGGAATTATTTGAATATCTCGACGGCAAAGCCATACTTGAACAAGCGGTTGAACAAGTCAAGATAAACACTCGCCAGTATGCGAAACGACAGATGACATGGTTGAGGAAAAACACTGAATATCATTGGTTTAGCATTGACGAGTACGATAAGATGCTTGAATTTATAAAAGAGCAGTTGGCGTAAAGAAAAATTGAGTATTTTTGCGCCTTGAAACAAACATCGACGCGGGTGCGTCCGTGTGCTTGAACACCACGTTAAAAACAAGAACAATGAAAGCAAAAAACAAAAGCGTGAGTGTGCCGTTTTTTCTGATAGGTACACTCTTTTGCATCAGTCTTGTGACTGCCAACTTATTGGAAACCAAAGTAATGCAGATTTGGGACATTACTTTTACTGGCGGTTTCTTGGTCTTCCCAATCTCTTATATTCTCAACGACTGCATCTCTGAAGTTTATGGCTTCAAAAAGGCCCGACTGATTATCTGGACCGGCTTTCTGATGAATTTCATTTTTGTAATATTTTGTAAAATTGCAGTCGCCATTCCATCAGCTTCATTTTGGGAAGGCGAAGATTCTTTCAGATTTGTCTTTGATCTTGCGCCAAGGATTTTGGTTGCAAGTTTGTGTGCGTTTCTAATTGGCTCTTTCCTTAATGCATTAGTAATGAGCAAGATGAAAGTAGCAAACAATGGCAGACATTTCTCGATGCGCGCGGTTTTATCATCGCTTGCAGGTGAGTTCGCCGACTCGATAATTTTCTTTCCGATTGCCTTCGCCGGGCTGATGCCACTGCGCGAATTGTTGAAAATAATGGCAATACAAGTAATAGCAAAAACGCTTTACGAAGCGCTGATGCTGCCATTCACAAAGCGTTTTGTAAATTATCTAAAAAAGGTCGAAGGAACTGATGTTTTTGATAAAAATATTTCTTACAATATATTTAAAATCAAAGATTTATAATAATTGTTTTAAGTCTTCCTTTAACTTTTTAACATTTTCAAATCTGATTGATTTCATGCCAACATTTATAGCACCATTGACGTTGGCCTGATTGTCGTCGATAAAAAGACATTCTTCCGGAACGAGATTGTATCTGTCAAGCAAGGCTTTGTAAAGCAATGGGTTAGGCTTCAGAACTTTTTCTTCGCCTGACATAACGATATAGTTTACCAATTCAAAGATATGGTATTTTTCACGTACAGGAGCAAATGTCTCCACCGACCAGTTTGTCAGCCCGTAAATAACAGGAAAACCATTGTTTTTCAATGATTTAATCAGGTCATACATTTCTGGAATCTCCTCTCCCATCATTTTCATCCAGTCAGTTTGGTAAAGTCTGATAGCCTCTTCATAATCAGGGAATTGCGCAATTCTTTCAGCTACCGCAACGGAAAACGGCTTGCCGCAATCCATCTCGGCGTTCCACTCGCTGTTGCAGATGTTCTTGATGAACCAGTCTGACTTTTCTTTGTCTTTGAAATAATTATCATAAAGATAATGTGGATTCCAATCGACGAGAACGCCTCCGAAGTCGAAAATAATGTTTTTTATCATTCTTTAAGTATTTAATTATCAATGTTATTTATCTCCCAATGGCCGCCTTTGTCTGGCCCGACTCGACGAATAATATTACCGTCTTTCATTGCTTTCAGCAGTTCCATTGTGTATCTCAACGATATTTGAAGTTTTAATGAGAAATCATTTGCACTTGCGCCTGGACTTTCTTTGATAATTGACAATATTCCCATAGATTTCTTAAATGCCTTGTTTAGTTTCTTGTCAATCTCAAAAAGGTGGTCAATTCCGTAAATATCATCTTCATAATCTTTTGTTTTCAATGCATTTTTCAATGCATTTTCAAACCTATTTTGTTTTTTCTTATTCTCATTGATGACAAGTTTGCCATTTAAAAGCATGGTTTTCAATGTCTTGAGAATACAATCAAGCATAAATTTGATGAATATCGTGCTTTCGCCGCGGTTGTCGGCTATGAGCAGCACCTTATAATAATTTTGTTGGTTTTCCCTGATGATATTTTCTATTGGAATCCATGCGAAAATCGGCTTCCATTTGGCGAGAAGTGCCGTCTGCCAGAGTCGTCCCATGCGTCCGTTGCCGTCGAGGAACGGATGGATGAACTCGAACTCGTAATGAAACACGCAGCTTTTGATCAGTGGATGCACGTTGCTGTTTCTGACCCAAGCGAACAGGTTCGACATGTTGGCGGGCACGATATTGCTTGGCGGTGCCATGTGAATGATGTTCACGCCGTCAGTGACGCCGACGCTCTTGTTTCGGTATTTGCCGCTGGTTTCCACGAGGTCGCCCATCAAAACGCCGTGTGCTTTTTTCAGGTCTTTCTCAAGAAAAGGGTCCAAATCAGGAAGCAGGTCGTAGGCCTTGAAAGCGTTTTTCACCTCTCTGATTTCCTTTTCGGAACCGGCGACGTGTTTCCCGTCGAGAATGTCGGTCACTTGTTCAATGGTGAGTGTGTTGTTTTCAATCGCTAACGAAGCCTGTATAGTCTTGATTCTGTTTTCCTTACGTAGAAGCGGATGCATCCCGTCGGGGTTGAGGATTTCCATTTCGGAGACAAGCTCCACGATTTCGACCACCTGATTCATGATCTCATCGGTGATTTTGTAGGGCGGAATGTTGTAGTCGGCCTGTCGCTCCTGAATGTCGAATCCAAACGACTCGAGCGTGGTCCAGTCAGGGTATTGATGTGAGTTTTTCATATTAAAAGGTTTAAAAAAACGCTGCAAAGATAATATAAATTCAACAAAAAGCAACAGGTACGCTGTGAAAATTATTGCTCAATTGCAGTTTTTATATTTTGATTTGACTTTGAAATATTTATCTTATTTTCACGTTTTTTGTTGGCGAGATTATATGATTTTTTCATATTTTTGCAGTCAAAAATCATCGAAAAATGAAAAATATCATCTTTACAATCATCGCAGCGACGCTGTTACTTTGCGGTTGCTGCAACAAAAGCGAAAAAACAAACGAAAAAGCAATGAACTCAACTATGGAAGACCTGCTGACGCGCCGCAGTGTGCGCAGCTACACCGACGAAGTGCCTCCGATGGAGGTGATTGAAGAAATCTGCAAGGCCGGCACATACGCCCCGACAGGAATGAACAGGCAAGCTCCCGTCATCATCGCGGTGACAAACCGCGAGGTGCGCGACAGACTTAGCAAACTCAACGCCGGCGTGTTCGGCAAAGACAACGACATGGATCCGTTCTATGGTGCGCCTGTCGTTCTGGTGGTCTTGGCCGACACCACAGCCGCGCTCACATGGAAAGAAGACGGCTCGCTCGTGATGGGCAACCTCTTGAACGCAGCGCACGCCAAAGGGCTTGGCTCATGCTGGATACACCGCGCCAAAGAGGTGTTCGAGACAGAAGAAGGCAAAGCCATCCTCCGCGGCCTCGGCATCGATGACACCAAATACGTCGGAATCGGCAACTGCATCCTCGGCTACGTGAAGGGCGACTATCCGATGGCAAGACCGAGAAAAGACAACTACGTTTACTGGATCAAATAGCGACGGACAAAGCATGTTAGGAGATTGACAGCTCAGTGATTAGTGAGCTGTCTCTTGTTTCGTTATATGCAAAAAACTGTAAAATGACCTATACACAAAAAATTATTTGTAACTTTGCGGCCAAAATATAAGACGATGGATATCAGATACCAATTCTCCAAACACCTGTTCTGGGACACAAAAATTGAAGACATTGACATGGAAAAACATGCGCCATACGTCGTCCAGCGTGTTCTGGAATACGGGTTGATTGACGATTGGAAACTGCTCCGTTCCTACTACGGACTGAAAAAAATAACCGAAATATCAATGAAACTGCGTGAACTTGAGCCAAGAGCCTTGTCTTTCATAGCCGCTATTTCAAAAACCAAAAAGGAGGATTACAGATGCTACACTACGAGACAATCGAACCAGCAACACTGGAACTTTTAAAAGAGCTGTTGCGGCTACCGGAATTAAAAGAAACAAGATTAGTTGGTGGCACGGCACTTGCGTTACAACTTGGGCATCGCAAATCCATCGACCTTGACTTATTTGGAACCGTTGAATGCGATTCATCCGGGCTTCAAACTGCATTGGCTTCCATCAGAGAAGTCACTCCTCTGAAATTGTCTCCAAACATCAATATTTTTGATGTTGCGAATGTTAAGGTTGATATTGTAAACTACAAATATCCCTGGATTGGCGATTGCATTGATGAAGACTCGTTGAGATTGGCATCAGCCGAAGATATTGCAGCCATGAAAGTTACAGCCGTCATAGGGCGCGGAAGCGTTAAAGATTTCACCGACATAGCACATCTCCTTGATTATTACACCATAAATGACATTCTTGATTTCTACCAACAGAAATATCATGACGGTTCGTTGTTCATGGCTTTAAAAAGTCTGACATATTTTTCCGATGCTGAAGGTTCTCCAATGCCATATATGTTTTCAAACATGTCGTGGGATGATGTAAAAAACAAGATCATTTCGGCTTTGCAGTAGAGGTGATTGAAAGAATCTGCAAGGCCGACACGATTCAAAATGGCAAAAACACATTGGAATGGGCAACCGAATACTCGGCTACGTGAAAGGCGACTACCCGACGGCGAGACCGAGGAAAGACAATTATGTTTATTGGGTCAAGTGACGGATTTCTCCAGTCGTTCATGTTGAAAAAATGCATATCTTTGCACCGATGAAATGCAGAGTATAATTTGATGAAATCAGTTGTATTTTTCGACCTTGAAATCGGAGTTGAGGACAAAATAATCAAAGATATAGGCGCCGCCGACAATGACGGCAGGCAGATTCATTCCTCCAAAGTCAATGACCTCATGTCGTTTATGCCCAGTGCCGATTACATCTGCGGACATAACATCATTCACCATGACCTGAAGTATCTGAAATCATATTTCAATGAGTCAGACATCCCTCAGGCCGTCGACACACTTTACATCTCACCGCTGCTGTTTCCGCAAAAACCTTACCACAAGCTGTTGAAAGACGACAAGTTACAGGTTGAGGAGCTCAACAATCCACTGAACGATTCGCTGAAGGCCAAGAGATTGTTCTATGACGAGGTGAATGCATACAACGCCTTGAATGACAACATGAAAATTATATTCTCCAAGTTGTTGAGAAACACTTTGGAGTTTAAGGCGTTCTTCAACTATGTTGGCATGCCTGTGAGTTTCTTCAGCGTTGAACATTACATAAGAAAGGAGTTCAAGGGTGAGATTTGCGACAACGCCGGCATTGAATCTATCATTGCGAACCATCCTGTCGAGCTTGCTTATGCCCTTGCACTCATCAGCACAAACGATCGTTATTCTGTCACACCTCGTTGGCTTCTGCACAACTATCCGATAATTGAAAACATCATAAAAATCCTATGCAACACTCCTTGCAACGGATGCCTGTATTGTAACAAGGCACACGATGTTCACAGCAAGTTGAGAAAATATTTCGGATACGACAGGTTCCGCACATATAACGGCGAGCCGTTGCAGGAGGAGGCTGTCAAGGCCGCAGTGTCCGGAAAATCTTTGCTTGCAGTGTTCCCGACCGGTGGCGGCAAGTCGCTCACTTTCCAGCTTCCGGCCTTGATGGCGGGCGAAGCCACACACGGGCTCACCGTAGTCATATCGCCTCTCCAGTCGTTGATGAAAGACCAGGTTGACAATCTTAATGCCAGGGGCATCGTTGACGCGGTGACAATCAACGGACTGCTCAGTCCGATAGAACGTTCGGAAGCCATTGGCCGTGTGGCAAACGGCATGGCGTCGCTGTTGTACATCTCGCCCGAGCAACTGAGGTCAAACACAGTAGAGCGGCTACTCCTCTCAAGGAATATCGTTCGTTTTGTCATCGACGAGGCGCACTGTTTCTCGGCCTGGGGACATGATTTCAGGGTTGACTATTTCTATATCGGTGACTTCATCAGGAAACTTCAGGAGAAGAAACGTCTGTCGGAGCCGATACCTGTATCATGTTTCACCGCCACAGCCAAACAAAAGGTCATCAGTGACATTCGTGAATATTTCTCAAACAAACTATCAATCAATCTTGAATTATTCGCAACTGATTCAACAAGAAAGAATCTTCACTACGTCGTTTTGTACAAAGAAACTGAAGAAGAGAAATACGATGCTTTGCGGATGCTCATAGAGCGAAAGAATTGTCCGACAATAGTTTATGTGTCGAGGACAAGGAAATCCAGGGAGATTGCCGAAAGGCTGAGCAGCGACGGATTCCCGGCGTTGCCGTTCAACGGCAAGATGGACTCAACGGATAAGATCATCAATCAGGAGGCATTCATTCAGAACAAAGTCAAGGTGATGGTGGCGACATCGGCTTTCGGCATGGGTGTTGACAAGCCTGATGTCGGCTTGGTGGTTCACTACGACATCTCCGACTCACTTGAGAACTACGTGCAGGAATCGGGAAGAGCCGGGCGCGACCAGTCGATAAACGCCGAGTGCTTCGTGCTGTTCAACGACAACGACCTTGACAAGCATTTCATTCTCTTGAACCAGACGAAGCTGAGTTTCAGCGAGATACAGCAGGTCTGGAAGGCGATAAAAGACATGACAAGGATGAGGCGGCGGATATGTTGCTCGGCATTGGAGATAGCGCGGCAGGCCGGCTGGGACGATTCGGTCAAAGACATTGAAACCAGGGTGAAGACGGCAGTGGCGGCACTCGAAAACGCCGGATACATAAGGCGCGGCAACAACGTCCCGCACATCTACGCCACAAGCATTAAAGTCAGGAACATGGATGAGGCGGCCTCCAAGATTGACGGGGCACAATTCATCGACGAAGCCAGCAAAAACAACTGCAAACGTATCGTCAAGTCGCTGATCTCCGCAAGAAGCATCGCACAGGCAGTCGATGACGACGCGGAGTCACGTGTTGACTATCTCGCCGACATCCTCGGCATCGAGAAAAACGACGTCATCTATTGCATAAACATGATGAGGCAGGAAGGCATCCTCTCCGACTCTATGGACATGTCGGCTCATCTTCTTTATTCCGAAAATGAGAACAGAGCCATGTCGCAACTTGAAAACTACGCAAAACTCGAAGATTTCCTGCTCTCAAGAATCACTGAAGACGGATTTCAGATGCCGTTGAAGCATCTCAACGAAGACGCTCACGACAACAATATCACTTTCTCATCGGTCAGGAACATACGCACCATACTTTACTACCTCACCATCAAAGGTTTTATAAAAAAACACGATGTCGCTTCCGGCGACACTTCGGGCGGTCAGCGTGTCGGCATTTTCCCGACAGCCGAATCAGGCAAGATGCACGAGAAATTTCTTAAACGCATTGATATTTGCCGATTCATAGTTAAGGAGTTATATAAGAAATCGAGACTTTCCACCCATAAAGATGAAAATTTTGTCCTGGTGAATTTCTCCATGCTCGAACTGCTCGAGACATACAGGAAACAAATGACGATCGGCTTCACGTCATCTGGCACTACGCAGGCCGACATTGAAGACGCTCTGCTTTATCTTTCAAAAATTGGAGCGATGAAACTCGAGGGTGGATTCCTCGTTCTGTACAACGGACTGGAGATAAACAGGTTGGTTACAGACAACAAGATCCGTTACAAGATGGACGACTACAAGTCGATGGGGCAGTTCTATCAGCAAAGGATACAGCAGATTCACATCGTGGGCGAATACGCGCACCTGATGGTGAAAGACTACCCGTCGGCTTTGCAGTATGTTCAGGATTATTTCCAGATGGATTTCAAGAAGTTCATCGCGAAATACTTCAAGGCGGAGAGGGCGAGGCAGATTGAACGTAACATCACGCCGGCGAAATACGACCAGCTCTTCGGTGGGTTGTCGGCCAAGCAACTGCAGATAATCAATGATGCCGAATCGCGGCACATTGTTGTGGCGGCGGGCCCCGGAAGTGGCAAAACAAAGGTGCTGGTCCACAAACTGGCGTCGATTCTCCTCATGGAAGATGTGAAACACGAGCAGCTGCTGATGCTTACATTCTCAAGGGCTGCCGCCACTGAGTTCAAGAAAAGGCTCATCGGACTGATAGGCAACGCCGCAAACTTCGTGGAAATCAAGACATTCCATTCGTATTGCTTCGACTTGCTCGGCAAGATTGGCTCCCTTGAGAACGCCGGTGATGTCGTAAGAGACGCCACATCTCTGATTCTTTCCAATGGTGCCGAAATGAACAGGATTTCAAAGAAGGTACTTGTCATTGATGAGGCGCAGGACATGGACGCTGACGAGTTTTCACTGGTGCAGGCACTGATGAGAGCAAACGACGACATGAGGGTGATCGCCGTCGGCGATGACGACCAGAACATCTACGAATTCAGAGGAGCCGACTCGAAATATCTGAGACAGATGGTGACACGACACGATGCCGTGTTGTATGAGATGAACGACAACTACAGAAGCCTTCCGAATATCGTAAACATCTCCAATTCAGTCGCATCACTCATCAAAACAAGGATGAAGTCTCGTCCAATCCGATCTGTCCATAAGGAAAACGGCAAGGTCATAATAACCATGCACGCCTGTCCTAATTTTGAGCAAGCCATTGTGAATCAGATTATTGACAATGGTGAGACGGGAAAAACATGCGTCCTGACAAATACCAATGAAGATGCGTTAAATCTGGTCGGCTTGCTCGTTGACAGGGGAATACGCGCAAAACTCATCCAGACATTCGACTGCTTCAGCATATATGACATTGCGGAAATAAGGTTTCTCATGAAATGTATCGACAAGGAACTGCAATCGCCCGTGATAAGTGATTACATCTGGGAAAACGCAAAAGACAAGCTGTCGAGGAAGTACGCCGGCAGCGACTGCCTTGAACTCTGTTTGAACCTCATTCGCGATTTTGAGGAGACGAATCCAAGCGTGAAATATCGCACTGATTTAGAAGAGTTTATCAAAGAATCAAAATTGGAGGATTTTTATCACGACGACAAGAATGTGATTTATGTCTCAACCATTCACAAATCAAAGGGCAGGGAATTTGACACGGTGTATGTGATGCTGAAGAACTACGACATCTCCGATGATTCAGGCATACGCTGTCTTTATGTCGGGATGACGAGAGCGAAATCCTCACTGTACATCCATTGCGACAACGACATCTTCAGCGAGATTCATTCTGATTCGGTCGAAATAGCGAAAGACACTGACATTTACGAAGAGCCTGGCAAAGTGACGTTTCACCTCACCCACCGCGATGTGTTCCTCGGATACTTCAAAGGCATGAAAGGTGCCATTTTGAAACTTCAATCCGGCAATCCATTGCATCCTGCCAATAACTTTCTTTGCGCTGACATAGACGGAAGAGAGATTCCGGTCGTGAAGTTTTCCAGGGCGTTTGAAGGCAAGATTCAGAATTACAGAGACAAAGGTTTTGAAATGTCATCGGCGGCCGTCAGATTTGTCGTCGCGTGGAGAGATAAGGAAGATGAAAACGAGACCGAGACCGCCATCATATTGCCGGTTGTCACAATGGAGAAGAAACATTATCTGTCATAAGATGAAATAGACGAATGTTGTAATAAGCCGGCGCACAAGACCAAAATCCTTATGCGCCGGTTTTTTCTGTTCTACATTGAACCCTAATAGTTCGTCTTATCCGGATACTCAGGTATCGCGGGCTGCTGCGGCCAGCCTTTCATCTGCTCCATGATGACCTCGATGGCCTTGTCGAGCTGCGCGTCGATGCCGTTGAACTCGTCGTACGGGTTGTTGTCGATCACGATGTCGGGGTCAACGCCGTGGCCTTCGATGATCCAGTTGCCGTCGGCGTCGAACGGCGCGAACTCAGGACGGTTCAGCGTGCCGCCGTCGATGAACGGCAGACTGCCCCTGATGCCTACCACGCCGCCCCACGAACGCGTGCCGATGGTCGTCCCTAACTTGTAATGCTTGAACTGCCACGGGAACAGGTCACCGTCGGATGCCGAGTATTTGTTGAAAATCAAGACTTTCGGGCCGTTCATCATCTGGAAAGGCTTTATCTCCGCGCCGCTGTTGCGCGTCATCGTGTACATCGCCACCTCACGGCGCAGACGCTCGATGATCATCGGCGAGACGTTGCCGCCGCCGTTGCCGCGGTCGTCGATAATCAACGCCTTCTTCGTCAGCTGCGGGTAGAAATACTTCACGAACTCGTTCAGGCCGTCAACGCCCATGTCGGGGATGTGGATGTAACCGACCTGTCCGTCGGTCGCCTCGCTGACCTTGCGGATGTTCTCCTGAACCATGTTATAATAATATAAGGAGTTCTCGCTGCCTATCGGCTTCACCACCACGTCGCGTGCGCCGCTCTCCGACGCGCTGCCGTTCAACGAGAGCATCACCGCCTTGCCGGCCTTGCCCACCAACGCCTCATAGATGTTCGTCATCTCTTTTGTCGAGACGCCGTCGATTGCCACGATGTAGTCGCCTTCTTTCGCGTTGACGCCGATCTCGGCCAACGGCGATGTCGTCGCCTTGTTCCAGCTCTCGCCTTTCAAAATCCTGACAATCTGATAGTAACCGCTGTCATCGCGTTTGAGTTGTGCGCCGAGCAGCCCTTGTTTTATGCGGTCGGCCTCCACCCTGTCGCCGCCGCCGGTGTAAGCGTGTCCGATGTTCAGCTCGCCTATCATCTCGCCGATGAGGTAGTTGACATCGTTACGGTCGCCGCAATAAGGAATCAAGACGGCGTATTTCTCATAGATGGCTGGCCAGTCGTTGCCGTGCATGTTCGGCGCATAGAAGAAGTCGCGCATCTGACGCCACGCCTCGCGGTAGATCTGCGCCCATTCCTCGTGGAGGTTCACCCATTTCTTCATGCCGGAGAGGTCGGCGCCTTCTTCAGGAAGTTTCGTCTCGCCCTTCGGGGCGTTTATCAATGAATACTTTCCACGATTCATGACAGCCATCTTCGAACCGTCAGGCAACAGGTCATAGTTGATGCTACGACAAATTTTCTTGGCTTCCTTTCCGTTCATGTCGAAATAATACAAGCCGTTGTTGTCGCCCCAAGCGCAGAAATAAACGCCGTTTTCGACCGCCTTCACATTGTAATAATATGCGGTCTTAAGCCCTGGAAGCGGAATGATTCTGTCGATAATTCCTTCAAAATCAATGTTTATCGACTTGACATCGTCTTTCTTTGGCTCGTCTTTCTTGCTGTTTTTCTTCTTAGAATCCTTCTCGTCTTTTGCCTCGGATTTCTCAATTTTTACTTCATCGTTTTCCGTAAGGAACGGCGACGGCGTGTCTTTCTGCAAGGTCACGAAATAAACACGCGCCATCTCCTGATATGCGTGGTTCCATTCGGTGTTGCTGTAAATCGGATTGAAGTCGCGTTCCGAAACGAAATACAAATACTTGCCGTTCTTGTCGAAAGAAGGGTTCAGAGAGTTGAACCACGTGTCGGTGACGGCTTCCGTCTTCTGTGTATCAATGTTATAGACGAAGATTTGGCTGTGTTCCGAAATCTTCCTGTCGGAATAAGCCACCCATTTGCTGTCGGGTGAGACTGTGTAATCGCCGATTTCGCCCGCCTCGCTTCTCGCAATCTCGGTGATTTTCTTTGAAGCGATGTCAATCATCATGAGGCGGTTTTCTTTGTCGTACCAGAAAATCTTCTTGCTGTCGGGCGACCATTTTGGAGCGTATTTGTAAGTCAGCGAAACGGTTTCCGGTGACGTGAGTTGTATCGCCTCTTCCCTACCGTCTTGATTCTGAATGAAAAGCTCGTCGTTGCCTGTCCTGTCGGAGATGTAAGCGATGTATTTCCCGTCGGGTGACCAAACTGCGCCGCGGTCGTGGACGCCGTCAGATTTCGTGAGGTTGCGTGTGATTCCCGACTCGAACGGCACTGTCCAGATGTCGCCGCGGCCGCTGACAACCAAGCGTTTGCCGTCGGGAGAGACGTTGACGGAAGTGATGTTCTTGGAGGCATCGACGTATTTCGTCCTTGAAGTGATTCCGTCATTATTGATTTGCACAGGGATAGCGTGTATCGAATTGTCTTTCAAGCTCATGCGGAACAGTTCGCCGCCGTTCTCAAAGATGATGTCGTTGTCGCCGAGCGACGGGAACTTAACATCGTAGTATGTGTAGTTCGTAACTTTTTCGGTCTTTTCGGTGGCGATGTCGTAACAGAAAATGTTCATCGTGCGGTCGCGGTCGGAGCAGAAATAAATCTTGTCGCCGGCCCACATCGGGAAGATGTCCTGCGAATCGTTGTTTGTGATGTTTTTAAGTTCTTTTGTGTTGAAATCGAAAATCCAGATGTCGTCAGCCATGCCGCCTTTGTAGTATTTCCATGTGCGGAACTCGCGCATGACGCGGTTGAACGCAATTTTCGTGCCATCTGGCGAAAAGCTAATCCAACCGCCTTCATTGAAAGGCAGTTGCTCGCCCAATCCGCCGTTGACATTAGCCACAAAAAGCTGGCCGACGAAGTCGTCCCAAGTGATTGCGCGGGTGCGGTAAACGATGTTCTCGTTGTCTTTCCAAGTCATGACGATGTTGTTAGGTCCCATGCGGTCCGACAGGTCGTCACGGTCGAGTGTCGAGGTGTAGGTGAGCCGTTGCGGAACGCCGCCTTGCGATGGCATGACATAGACCTCGGTGTTTCCGTCGTACTGGCCCGTGAATGCGATGTTCTTCCCGTCGGGCGAGAAACGCGCGAAGATCTCGAAGCCGTCGGCGTCGTTTGTAAGTTGTTGTGCCACACCGCCTTTGGCATCGACGGTATAGATGTCACCGGCATAACTGAACACGACCTGATTGCCGTGAATCGCTGGAAAACGAAGCATCTTCGCCTCGTCCTGCGCCTGCATCGACAATGCGCCAAATGCAAGCAATAAGCTGATAATCAAAGTTTTTGTTTTCATATTTTATTTAATTTTAGTTTGTTTCTGTTGCCGGACACATGTCGGCTTCGCCTCCATGTACCCGGTTATTAAGATAGTGCCTTACAGGCACCTCTTCCACTTCTATTTCATCGCCAAGGTAAACGAGATACGCCTTAATGTCTTGATTTCCATTCATTTCACGAAGTGCAATCATGTAATTCTGAAGCTGCTGATGATATTTCTCGTTGTGTTTTCCGGTTTTGTAATCTATCAAGATGATGCCGTTTTTTGTCACGGCATAGCGGTCAGGACGGACAACATTTCCGAGAGAGGTGTGAATATCCATCTCGTTCAATACAACGGCATCGTCAGAATATGCGGGCTTAAGGCATTCAATATCAGACATTTTCTTGAACATGGAAATGAGTTTGGCAGCCGTTTTCTCATCCAAAGTTCCGTCGGTGACATACGGTCTCACGGCACGGCTTGCGTCCGCTGTTGTCCTGATTTTCGAGAAAATCTCGTGAACCAGCGTGCCCCATTCATCGGGCAAGAACGTGCCGTTCTTCGACCAAATCATCGTCGGGTCGGGTTCAACGGAAAGTTTTTCAAACCAATTCAACGATTTCGGAGCCTGCTCCGATTCGTCAAGTTCAAGAATATCAATATCTTTGCCCTTTGAATCGAATCTATTTTCATTTCTGAAATCAGCGTTACCAAACGTGAAAATCTTGCGGTCTTCCATTTCCTGAACGTTTATTTCCTCTTTTTTCAGGAAATAATCGTCAAAAGTAACATCTTCGTTTTCTTTCTTAATATGTTGAATATCAAGGTCGTCATTGAAAAAATCATTGAAGATATTGTAACCGGTGTCAGTCTTTGAAACCTTGTCGGTCGTGTAAATGTAAAGCCGTTCCTTGGCACGCGTCATCGAAACATACATCACGTCAAGTGTATCAAGCATCGATTTCTGTTCTTCACGCTTCAAAATGTCCTCATATTCAGTGCCTTGCAGTTCGGTTTTGCTTATCGGAAGGAGGAAAGCGTCAAGATACGGAATGTCTTTTGCGTTTTTGTCGTCAGCGCATTGAATCCACATCTCTTTCTTTGTAAAACCCTGTTTCGTCTTAAGCATTGTGTCGGCGAAAGGATACATCACAATCTTGAATTCAAGTCCTTTGGATTTGTGTATCGTCATGATATTCACGCAGTTAAGTTCGCCAGTAATTTGAACCGAAAGGCTGCCTTTCTTCCTTTCCCAATAATCCATGAAAGCGTCAACGCCACCGCTGTGACTGCATTGCCAGTCGTAAAGCATATTCATAAAGTACTGGACAAAGACATCTTCAAGGATATTAAAATCATAAAACTTGCAAAGCTGAACGCACAAATCATAAAGGCTATACGCTTGATTATGAATTGATTGCAATTCATTGTGCAATGATTTTTCAAGTCTGACATTTTTGTTATCGAGAACCAACGGCATGAAGCTGCCTTCGTGTGTCTTTTCAAAAAAGTAAGACATCGTCTTCATGGTGACAGGATTATCGTCATTGACAAAATACTGCAAAGTGCTGACAATCAATTGGATTTTGTCCGATGTCTGAAGTTGCACCGACTCGGCGGAAATCACCTCAACGCCATTTTCGACAAGATAATTCGCAATTTCCGTTCCTTCGCGATTTGAGCGAACCTGAATCGTAATATCTTTATATTCAACACCTTCTGAATGCAATTCGTTAATTTTCGAAAGCATTGACTCATAAACTTTCTCCTTATAATCTTTTGTGTCAAGCTCACTCGAAAATAGTTCAACCGATACAAGTCCGCCGTCCTTGGAATTATAAATCTGTTCAGTGTCGTCAAAAACATGTTCAAGATTGGTTTCCACGTCTGTATTTGCCAAATATCGCTTGGCGAAACGGAAAAACGTGTTGTTGAACTTGATGATATTCTTGCATGAACGGTAATTTGTTGACAGCGACCTTTTGTCAGCCGAACTGATGAATTGTTCCTCACAGCTTGCGGCGAATCCGTTTTCAGGGAGTTTATAAATTTTCGGAAGGCTGATAATCTGCTCTACCTCGCCGCTTCTGAAACGGTAAATGGACTGTTTTGCGTCGCCGACGATGAGATTCATGTTGCCTTGCGCGAGGCTGTTATCCACCAACGGAAGGAAATTCTGCCACTGAAGCACCGATGTATCCTGAAACTCATCGATGAAATAATGCTTGTACCTCTCCCCGATTCGCTCATAAATAAACGGAACCGAGCAATCGCCGAGAACGTCGGAAATACGTTTGTTAAATTCCGAGATGTGAACCTGCGAGCTGTCGAGAATATATTCCCTTATCAATTCAAAGATATGATTTCTAAGCACATACAAATACAAATCCTTTTCAATCAGTTTGAAAACGAATTGTCGGCACGAAAGATTTCTGTACCTTTCGACGGCGTTTTGGAAACAATAAAGCATCTCGTTGCCGATGATTTTGCTTTTCTTGTTTTTCCAATCGTTCTCGCCGGAAAGGATTTTGTCTGTCGTTGTCGTAGTGACGCAGTTTTCACGTTTTTGCATCTTTTTCACGATGCTCGGCAGTCCTCTCGACTTCTGTGCGTAGTCGTCATCGGTAATGCCGAGTTCGTTTTCTTTCTGTCTTAACTCATTGATTATGTTGTCAATATTTTCATTGATGGCTTTGTATTCACCGTGAACGTATTCTTTTATTTCGTTGTATTTCTGCTCGTTAATCTCGGTTATTTCCTTGTCGCAACCTTTTTTATATGCATCTTCTTTAAGCAGTTTTGTGATGAAATCTGAGATGGCTGATTTCACGTTCCAAGATATTTCTTCAGAAAGATTATATTCGACAAATTGAGATAAAACCTTGGTAATAAATTTGTTATGACCGATTTCGTCTGAAAGAAGCTGGATTATTTCTTCGACGAGGTCGTCGTCATCGAGCATGACGGAATACTGGCTTGGAAGGTCGAGTTCGCGGGCGAAGCTGCGTGACAGGTGCTGCACAAAGCTGTCGATAGTGCTTACCGACATATCGCTGTAGTTATGTAAAATCTTGGTATATAATGTTTTACATCTTTCAACGAGAACCTGTTCCGTCACGCCGGTCTTCTCCAACAGAAAGTTTTTCATCAGTTTGATTCCGGTTTCCGTTGAATTATCAATAATTCCGAGAATGAAATTTAATATCTTGGCTTTCATCTCGTTGGCGGCTTTATTCGTAAACGTCACCGCAAGAATTTCACGGTAGGCGTCAGAATTGTCGCCGAGACAAATCGCCAAATACTCCTTCACTATCGTGAAAGTCTTTCCAGATCCAGCCGAAGCCGTGTAAATCTTAAAAGGTCTGTCATTTTGGTTCATCTGCTTCATTATCAATTATATCGTTTTCGTTGTTTTTCTTGTTTTTCCTGTCTTTTTTCTCCTTTTTATCTTTCTTCTTGTCGTTGTTTTTTTTCTGTTTCGTGAATATTTCGCTGAATCTATCGAAGTTTTGCGACAAGGATATACCGAGTCCCTGTGTGTAATCAGATATATTTTCGTAAGAATAATAGTTCGAGTTATTATTTGTATTTGTGTGATTATAAGCCTTGAGACTCAATCTCTTGCTCAATTTGTAAGTCACGTCAATGTCGCCCACGATATTGTTTGCGTTGCTTGTTGTGCTGTTGCTTTCTCTAATCACTCCGAAGTTGCCTTCAACTGTGAGTCGGTCGTCGAACAGTTGCTTTGACAATGCGACTTCGATTTACTCGTTGGAAATGTTATCGAACGACTTGTAATTGACACCGATGTCGAAATTGTTTGAAAGCTGTGATAACCAGTTGTTTAACGCACCTGTAATGACATTGTAATAGGCCGACGTGCCCATGTTTGCGAAGTTCAGGGCATTAGAATTTGCAAACGAGCCGAGCACCATCAGCGAAAGTACATGCTGCGCCATGACGGTCTGATTTGTGGTGTCGATGACGGAGAAAACGGCCGTTTTGACATCTTCTTTTGAATTAGGCAAGTCAATTCCGAAAGTTATTGTCGGATTCATGAGCTTGTTTTCAAGATGTAAGATGCAGTCAACAATGACGTTGCCGCCGACCATTGTCGTGTCGATGCCACCGCCTACAGTCTTCAGCGAAGCCTTTGTCCTGTAAGTACTTACAATGTCAATGTCGGCATCTGTGGGATTTCCGTTGAAATTTATTGTGCCGCCTTTGCGAATGTTAAACACACGGCTTGCAACCTGAAGGTTGAATGCAAAAGAACCGCTGTTTATCAAGTAGTTACCTTTCAAAGTTAAATTTCCCGACTTCATTCCGAGATTCACGTTGCCGTCGCCTGTCGCATTGATGTTTCCCATGTTTGAAGGCAGGATGATGTTCAGCTTCGCATCCGAATTGACGTTTGCGTCAAGATTCAAGGTTAGGTTGCTTGCCTTTGCTACTTCCGGGACATAATCGTCAAATGTCGTGTCAACATCGACTTTTTTCTGTACGAAAACGATGAAATTGTCGTCAACGGTGTTTTGTCCCGAAAGCGGGATGCTTATCTCGGTTCCTTTTTGCGTGGCGACATCGATGTCGATGAAGATGTCGTCAAACGGGCCTTTGATAGCCACGTTGCCGTCGGCGATGGCGGACCCGTAGAAACCGCTCGCCTTGTCAGCCGGAATGTTCATCGCAGCGAAATTTTCACATTCAAGATTTATGTCCAAGTTAAAGTCTTTCAGATAGTTGTGAGTGATATTTCCCGTCACCGTCGCATAGTTTCCCAAAGTGTCGAGGAGCTCAAGATTTTCAAAATTGATGAGATTTTCCGACATGCGGACGGTGTCATTAATCTTATAATATGTATTCAGGAAATTGATTTTGCATCCGGCGTCGTCCAATGCAAGGTAGCCGTCAAGGACGGGCTTGGACAACGATCCGGAAATATCGACGGAGCCATTCAAAACCCCGTCTAACCTCCCAATCACCGACTTGACAAACGGCTCGACGGAAATCAATCTGAAGTCATTGACATTCAGGTTAAGTTTCAGATTGTCATCGTCACGAAGTGTATAATAATTGCCAAGCAATTCAAAAGTCTTGTTTCTCTCGCCGCCTTCCCGTTCGCTGATTATCTCGGCGTTAATGACAATCGACTCGTCATGGTTGTTCCAATATGAATCCAACGAAACATCGCCCACATATCTGCTGTTAATCAACAGATTATCTAACAGAAGCCCTGACGTGAACGACAGGTGGTCATTGATTCCGGAAAGGCTCGCGTCTCCATTGATAACGCCGTCAAGTTCAATGTTTTTGGCAATCAGCAGAATGTTCAAATCCGAAAGATCCAATTGGTGGAACGAAACGTTTATCGTATCTGCGGCCTTGTTCGGATAATCGCCATTTATCTTTATCGATTGCAGTTTTGTATGAAGGCAGAAATTGTTTATAATCGTCTTATCTTCCTGAAAATCAATGTAACAGTTGTCGTCCATGGTCAATAGCGTATCAGCGATCACCAAACCATTTGACGATATCGACAGCAATCCGCCCTTGATGTCGTCAGGAATGAAAACAGCTGAAAAATCGCCGACATTCTGACCCGTCGTCTTGTGATTGTCCCAGTTGAGATTGAAGAACACGGAATCGTTCTGCGCAATGGTGCTGAAAACGATGTTTTCCAAATTAATCTTCGACGAGTTTTCTTCCGTGGAGTCTCTGAAAATCAAATCACGAACGGTAAATTCAGATATAATCTTCTCATTATCAATGCTGTTTCTCAATCCGATATCTTTGACCAAGACATTGCCGATTTTCATTTCCGGGCATTCGAAATCCTGTCCGTGGATTGTGCCTTCGGTGGTGAACGTCGCCGTCAGTGAAGTCCCCGGAGCTATGCGGATTTGAGGCACGAACAACCTCGCCAACATATCGGTCCGCTTCAAGTCGAGTTTCATTGCAAACTCCTGTTTGTCAACATCATACAAACCACCACCCTTTTTCAGAGCCGGCAACTGAACATGAGAAAGTACCGCATTTTTCAAAGCATCGACGAAAGTGTTGAAATGGACAATGCCATCAGCTTGAAAATCAAAGAAATCGCAGTTTATTGTTGATGTTTTTATTCCACTGTAATCAGAAAGTGAAGCATTGAAATGATTCATCGAGTAATAATCTTTTCCGTCGAAATATGACGTGCTGTCAATTTTGACGTCGGCGATAAGTTCATCGAGACTGAAACCGCAGAAATTGACGTCAAGATTCGTCGAAAGAATCATAACTGAATCTGTTTCAACGAGATGTAAGTTCGGAAGATTCGCATTCCTGATTTTTGCGACCGCACCAAAAACCGGCTTCTTATTTTTAAGATTCACATCGGCTTCGAGTTTCAAGTCAATATTAGGGTCTGAAATTCGTGTGTTGACCTTGGCCATTTCATCTTTCATCGAAAGATTAATATTGAAATTTCCAAAGACATTTTCTTTGATTTCCAATGACTTCACACGAGCAAGGCCTTTCAAATCAACGTCTTTGGCATCAGTGCCTTTGCCGTTGAAATGCATGGCCATTGTGATTTTCGCAGGTTCTTTCGTCCCGATTATTTCGGTCATGTCAAAGTCGTATGTGACAATATTCGCGTCATAAACTGGCAATCCTGTATTATCACTGAGATTCAATTCAGCGTTGACCCTGCCGATTTCTGTTTTTATGTTAGAGCTGAAGTCAAAATCGACGGGAGTGCCTTTGAAATCAACCGATAACGCAACATTCCCGATTGATTTGATTTCTTCAGGAATAGGTATTGTCACCGACGATGATGGAATGTAAAAATTCACGAGGTCATCGTACGATGTCACAAGTTCAGGGAGGTCAGCTTCCCAATATGATATGTTAAAATCTTTTCTTGAGACGTCTTTTATTGAAATATCTCCCTTGATATTTGAACGTTCGCCGAAGCTCAGATCCAAGTTTTCAACTGTAAAATCATTGACAATCCCTTTGAAATCAGCGTTCAGCACTACATTGTCAGGCATCTTTCTCATGACATCAGACCAAAACCTTATGTCGCTGAGATTCAAGTGGGTATCGCGGATATTGCTTATCATGACAACCGAATCGACGAAATAGTCGAAGTCGTCGCCGTCATTAAATTTGAATTCGAGATCAAGGTCAAGATGCGAGTCGTTGAGGTCTATCAGCAGATCATCGAGAAAAATATCCGCCGGACAGAACATCAGATTGGTACTGAATGAGTTGATTACGAGTCCGCACCTTTCTTCGGCAGAAAGACTTTTTATGTTTCCGGTTATGGTATCGTTTCCGAAGCTGAAATCATCAACCGTGATGTTGATGTTTTTGACATCCAAG
Source organism: Bacteroidia bacterium (assembly GCA_030537295.1). Taxonomy (GTDB): domain Bacteria; phylum Bacteroidota; class Bacteroidia; order Bacteroidales; family F082; genus Limimorpha. The sequence goes on along the minus strand of JAUNNU010000008.1, from coordinate 1,581 downwards.
TGCTTGTAATCCATGCGTTTGCGAGTCGGATCATCTCTGTTCTGGTTCCAAAGGATAAAATGTGCGTTTTCTATTTTTATGTCGTCAACAGCAAGTCTGAAGTCAGACTTTTTGTCAGTGTCATTTTCTTTTCCACGATTTGGAATCCGAGAAATTATTTCAGAAAGGTTCGACAATTCGTTGCCTTCGTAGGTGACGAGTCGTCCGAGAGCGTCTTTCAGATAAACCTCCTTAAGCCGGAAAACAGAATTGTCGCCAAAGGCTAATTTTGTCTTAAGCTCCCCTATTTCAAACATCGGATATTTGTCTAAATCATTGATTTGCACTCCGTCAATATGAATTTCGAGGTTTGGGGTGACGTAGAAAGTCTTGATTTTTACTTCGGTGTTAAGTTTTTGTGACACAATCCCTGCGGCGGAACGGACAATCATGCTTTGTACAGTAACATCACGGATTGCGGCGTAGAGGCTCGCAATCAAAGCCAAAAACACAGTCATAATAATTAATATGACGTGAGTTGCTTTCGTTAGTTTATTTTTTGTACTTTTGCGCATTCTTTTTTTGTTATGAACGAATATATTTTAGCCATCGAATCATCGTGCGACGACACTTCCGCAGCTGTACTCAAAGGTACGACAGTATTGTCGAATGTCATTGCTAATCAAGAGGTTCACCGCCAATATGGAGGTGTCATCCCTGAACTTGCATCACGTGCCCACCAGCAGAATATCATACCTGTTGTTGACGCTGCGATAAAACAAGCAAAAATACAAAAAAATCAAATAAGTGCGATAGCTTTTACACGCGGACCTGGACTTTTAGGTTCATTGCTTGTAGGAACTTCATTTTCAAAGGCTTACGCTCTCGCAATGAACATTCCTTTGATAGAAGTGAACCATACAAACGGCCACGTTTTGGCACTTTTCGCCCAAGATCCTGACAGTCCGTCGCCTGTTCCACAGTTTCCTTTCCTTTGTCTGACGGTTTCCGGCGGTCACACGCAAATCATGAAGGTCAACGATTACTTTGACCTTGAAATACTTGGAAAGACAATCGACGACGCTGCCGGCGAAGCATTCGACAAGACCGCCAAAATCATGGGACTCGGCTATCCTGGCGGCCCTATCATCAACCGCTTGGCAAAAGAAGGTAATCCTGATGCGTTTCAGTTCAGCAAACCGCACATCCCGGGCTACGACTACAGCTTCAGCGGCTTGAAAACCAGCTTCTTATATTTCCTTCGCGACAAGCTCAAGGAAAACGAGAATTTCATTGAGGAAAACAAGGCCGACCTCTGCGCTTCGATTCAGAAAGACATCATCGACACCTTGATGAAAAAGTTAATCAAGGCGGCGAAGGACACTGGTATTAAGCAAGTTGCGATAGCCGGAGGCGTCTCCGCGAACACCGGTCTTCAAGATGCGATGATAGCTGCGGGAAAGAAATATCACTGGGACGTTTTCATCCCGAAATTCAAGTTCAGCACCGACAACGCAGCGATGATTGGCGTCGCCGGCTACCTGAAATACCAACGCGGCGAGTTCGCAACGCAAGACCTGACACCTTACGCAAGAACGGTTT